>JABUTT010000109.1 GCA_021443515.1 Bacteroidales bacterium | reverse complement strand
AGCGACTACTCTGAGGAATACAGCCACTGGAACGCGGTACAGAGTCTTGGGGACTGGCTCGAGTCTCAAAAAATACCCGGCATATTCGGAGTCGATACGAGAGCGCTGACTCAGATTTTGCGTAATTGCGGAAGCATGACGGGAATAATCGAGGTTGAAGACGAGCCGAGGAATTTTCCGGTTCCCGACCCTAACCTCGATAATCAGATAGCCATCGTAAGTTGCAAGGAGGTAATCCATTACGGCAAGGGCGAAAAAACTGTCGTACTCGTTGACTGCGGCGTAAAACACAACATACTCCGTTGCTTCGTGCAAAGGGGCATCCACATTGTCAGGGTGCCTTGGGACTATGATTTCAATACCTTGGAATATGACGGACTTTTCATTTCCAATGGTCCCGGCAATCCCGAGTTTTGTGAGGCTACGGTAAGAAATCTGCGTAAGGCTATGCAGGGCAATAAGCCTATTTTCGGTATTTGTATGGGTAACCAGTTGCTCGCAAGGGCTGCAGGCGCCAACACATATAAACTCAAATACGGCCACAGGAGCCATAACCAGCCTGCCCGTATGGTCGGTAGCGAAAAGTGCTGCATAACATCTCAGAATCATGGTTTTGCGGTGGATGAAAGCACTCTCGGAGCGGATTGGGAGTCTTGGTTCGTGAATATGAATGACGGCACGAACGAAGGTGTACGCCATAAAACCAAGCCTTTCTTTTCCGTGCAGTTTCATCCCGAGGCTTCAAGTGGTCCGACCGACACCGAATTCCTTTTCGATGAATTTATAAGCAAACTCTAAGCAAATTCCTTAACGCAAATGTCAGATATCAAAAAAGTATTGGTTCTCGGCTCCGGCGCTCTCAAAATAGGGCAGGCTGGCGAATTTGACTATTCAGGAACCCAGGCATTGAAAGCGCTTAGGGAAGACGGCATCGAGACCATTCTCATAAACCCGAACATTGCCACTGTCCAGACATCCGAAGGCGTTGCCGACAAGATATATTTCTATCCCGTAACTCCTCTTTTTGTTGAGAAAGTCATCGAAAAAGAGCGTCCTCAGGGCATACTTCTCTCTTTCGGAGGTCAGACTGCACTCAACTGCGGCGTGGAACTTTACAAAAAAGGCATACTCGCAAAATATGGCGTGGAGGTGCTTGGAACCCCTGTTCAGGCAATAATGGACACTGAGGATCGTGACCTTTTCATCCAAAGACTCTCGGAAATAGACATAAAGACAATAAAGTCTCATCCCGCTTCAAGCATAGAGGAGGCAAAGGCTGCCGCAGGTGAACTTGACTATCCTCTCATAGTACGTGCCGCCTACGCGCTCGGAGGCCTCGGTTCGGGCTTTGTGGATAATGATGAGCAACTTGAAGAACTTTGTGAGAAGGCTTTTGCATTCAGTCCGCAAGTGCTTGTGGAAAAGTCACTTAAGGGATGGAAAGAAATTGAATACGAGGTGGTGCGTGACCGTTTCGACAACTGTATTACGGTCTGCAATATGGAGAACTTCGACCCTCTTGGAATCCATACGGGCGAGAGCATAGTCGTGGCTCCTTCCCAGACTCTTTCCAATCGTGATTTCCATTATCTCAGGGAACTTTCAATAAAGATAATTCGTCATATAGGCATTGTGGGTGAGTGTAACGTGCAGTTTGCCTACGACCCTCAGAGTATGGACTATCGTGTGATTGAAGTCAATGCACGTTTGAGCCGTTCTTCTGCGCTTGCATCCAAGGCCACGGGCTATCCTTTGGCTTTTGTTGCTGCGAAACTCAGTCTTGGCTACGGCCTCTTTGATCTTAAAAATTCAGTCACAAAGACAACTCCTGCCTTCTTTGAGCCTGCCCTCGACTACATTGTTTGCAAAATTCCTCGCTGGGACTTGTCGAAATTCAATGGCGTGAGTCGCAAGATAGGCTCGAGCATGAAGAGTGTTGGCGAGGTCATGAGCATTGGCCGTACTTTCGAAGAGGCTATACAGAAAGGCCTTAGAATGATAGGTCAGGGTGCAAACGGCTTTGTGGCGAATAGGGAACTCAAGGTTGATGAGATTGAAAGAGCCCTAAAAGAGCCTACCGACAATCGTATATTCGTGATTTCCAAGGCTATGCTTGCAGGTTATAGCGTAGATAGGATTCACTCTCTCACGAAGATTGACAGGTGGTTTCTCCAAAGACTTGAAAACATAGTCAGGACATATAACCTCATTCAGGGCTACGATAAGATTGAGGCTGTGCCTGTGGAACTTCTTCGCAAGGCAAAACAGCAGGGTTTCTCCGACACTCAGATACTTCTTGCCCTCAATTCTCTCGATAAGTCATCTGCCGGTCAGGACCATATCCGCGAGTGGAGAAAGTCCCTTGGTATAGTGCCTGTAGTGAAACAGATAGACACTCTTGCCGCCGAATTCCCATCGCGTACCAACTATCTTTATCTCACATATAATGGCACGACAAACGATATTGTGTGCGAAAAGGACGAGCGTTCGGTGGTTGTTCTCGGTTCGGGCGCATACAGGATAGGCAGTTCGGTCGAATTTGACTGGTGTTCTGTTTCCTGCATTCAGACCCTTCGCCGTCAGGGCTACAGGGGAGTGCTGATTAACTATAATCCCGAAACCGTTTCCACGGATTACGATATGTGTGACCGCCTCTACTTTGAGGAACTCACTCTCGAAAGGGTGCTGGACATTACGGATATTGAAAATCCTCA
>JABUTT010000221.1 GCA_021443515.1 Bacteroidales bacterium | reverse complement strand
AATCCAAACATTGCCACTATCAAGGAGCGCCTCTTCCCATTCATCGAGAAACTCCAGGCAGCACACCCGGGCAAACCTCTCATCTTCCAGAGGACCATCTATCGTGAGGGTCGCAACTTCAACGTGAAGGCTGAAAAGTCTGAGGCAGACAGGATTGAATATGTGGATTCGATTATGGCTGTTGCCTGCAAGAAATACAAAGATGTCTATTATGTGAAGACCACAAACGCAAGCGACAAGGACCACTCTACATCCCAGGACGGAACCCACCCTACCGACTACGGCTACAAACTCTGGGCTGAAAGTGTTCAGAAACCTATCGTTAAGATTCTCAAGAAATACGGAATCAAGTAAGAAGCTGTTTAAATTTAATTACAAAAATTCGAATCAAATCTAAACAGCTTCTAAAAATTATTTCATAAAAAAAGAGCCACAATCGCGTGGCTCTTTTTTTTGGTGCTGAAGTGCTATTCGGCAGGAGTTTCTTCTGCAGGAGCGGCTTCTTCTACCGGAGCCACCTCGTCTGCAGGAGCAGGGGCAGCCTCAACCTGTTCAACCTTTTCCTTGGCGAATGGGTTCTTGACCACTTTCTTGAGGATGAGGACTCCGTATGTGCCTGCGCCGAGAACTATCACTACGAGAATGCCGATGAGCCATTTCACAAAGCAAGGCATCTTCTTCTCTGCGTATGGGTCCTGGAGGTTCAATAGAGGGTATTTAGCCACTGATGTAAGAGTTGAACCGAACGGAATATTCACGATGACCTTGGCGTTGATTGCCCAGCCGTTTGCATTGAGAATAGGACCAAGATTACGCTTACGAAGTTTGAATGCAGCCATGAGCATAGACGGACCGGAAATCACGAGAAGAAGTCCTACAAAACCGAGAGGCATGTACCAACCAAGTTTGAAGAATGCCCCAAACGTGGTTGTAATGAAGCCGCCTATAGCGCCCAATGCTAAGCCGATGGCAGCAAATATACCTGCGAACTTGGCGATGTCGAATGCCTGTGCAGGAGCAGCCTTATCAACGCCTTTGTCTGCAACATTGGCAAGATTGTCGAGACTCTTGCTCTCTTTGTCGGCAGTGAGTTTCTTAATTTTGTCGCCACACCAGCGGGCAAATTTCTTGTAAGGTGACCAGAATGCCTGGCGAACGCTTGTAGGGTTGTCCACAAGTTTGGTTATGGTTGCATCCCAGTCGGCTCCTGTGCGGTCGTAGAAGATACCGTTCTGACCGACGCGGAAGTTGTCCACATCGCCCTGAGTGAGGGCAGCGACTATGTTCATTGTCTTGCCTGTGCTCTTTGAAACACATTCGCAATAAATGAGATACATATTGCTGAGGCCTGCCATGTCGGCGTGCTTGCCCATATCCTCAACCCTAATACAGAGATTGCAGCAACGCTGATCTATGTAAAGTTGGCCTGCCTGGAACACTGCGAGAGTATCCTTTGCGTAGAAGTCAGAGAACATCACATAGTTGCGAAGGAGTTGAGCGAAGTTCTGATAGATGGTGAGGAAGCGGTCAACGAGCATAATTGCAGCCTGTTTTGCGCTTGTCTGTACATCAAAGCCGTCAGTACCTACTGTTGCGTGAGCAGCCTTTGCGCTCTTGTATGCGGCAAGGCGATCGAGAACACTGTTCCACTGTGACTGTGAAATCGCATCAGCTCCTGCAAAGTCCTTGTCGAGGGCCGCTGCCTTGATTGCAGAGAATGAAGCCTGCCAAGCAGGGTTTACGATGTTCACGTCGAGAGGAAGGAGGCCGTTGTCGGCAGGCTGAGTGAGCGGATATGCGGCAATGTCAGCCTCGCAAGTTGAAAGGTCCTTTGCTCCGATAGCGGCAATCTGCTCTGAACTTACGCCGAGAGCATCCTTGCATGAAGAGTTGAAAGCGATGAGGCGGCAACGCATAAAGTAGTCTGCCACCTTGGCTGCGATAGCATCTGCTGCCGCAATAGCCGCATCTGTGTCGTCACCATAGGGACGGATATCCTCTTTTGCAACCTCTGCCTGCGCTGCAGCGGCAATTTCCGCAAGTTTTGCATTCAGGGCTTCCATACTTGCCCCGCAACTTGCGATATTGATTGTGCCGTTTGCGTCAGGAAGGTCATTGAGAACCTCTTTAACTGCCGCAGCAAGAGCCTGACCCTCAGGAGTTTGGTCGTTGATTTCGTCTATGGAAACGCTGTCCTTTGCCTCGAGGATGGAATCCTTGTTCTTGAGGCAGGCTGAGAGATAATTTGCAGCATCCACAACCTCGTGAACCTTTACCTTTCCGTCGTTGTCCGTGTCAAGATATGTGAGGGTTTTCTTGTCGAATTCAAGGTTGTTTACAGGCATGCTGAGCACTGTCCAAAGTTTCTGGTCAAGTTCTCCGAGATGCGCTATATCCTCGCCTGAAGTGATATTAACCCTGACTGTGCCGCCGAGAGAACAATATTGCCAATCATATCCCTCGTTACGGCTGATTTTTATTTTTTTTGCCATTGGTTTTGAATATATTTTAATGAATGATTACTCTATGTATTTGCTTACGAAATTCACTACTTTGGTGGTGTATTCGTCAGGATGGTCTTTATAACTCTTCGCATGCTCCGAGCCGGCGGCTACATATAAGTCCTTTGGCTCCGGTTTGGCTTCATAAAGAGGCTGAAGCATGTAGAACGGCACGAAATCGTCCGCATCGCCGTGAATGAAGAGCATCGGCTTGGTGCATTTTGCGACGGCACTAAGAGGAGATGCCTCCTTGAA
>JABUTT010000154.1 GCA_021443515.1 Bacteroidales bacterium | reverse complement strand
CCTTTGAAGGAATATGTATATGGTTGCTCAAAATTCAGTTTTGCAGAAAAAGCCGGCGAAGCAGACGGCATAGGTGGCACACAGTGGGATGTGGCACGTCAGAATTGGAAGAGTGAATGGAGAATGCCAACTTTGGCAGAGGTAAAGGAACTCTGCGATGAAAATAATTGCACTCTTGAGCAAACTACTATAAATGGTGTGATTGGACAAAAAATCACCAGTGTAAAGAATGGTAAGAGTATTTTCGTGCCTTATGCAGGCTTTCTTGGAGATGATGGAATGTATAGCATTGAAGAAGACGCATATTTACATACCTCTACTCCATCTGAATCTGTAGATTGTGCTGATGAGTGTTATTATTGGAGTGTATATAGGACGACAGATAGTGAAGGAAATCCTATAGATGGGGTATATTACACGGACGATATTCGCTCTGATGGTTTATCAATCCGCCCTGTCATAATGCCTAAGAAAGAATAGGATAATGAAAATAGGGGATAGAATACCGGAGATTTTGGGATTTGACCAGGATGGGAATCAAATCAAGGCTGCGGACTATAAAGGTCGAAAACTTGTGCTTTATACCTATCCGAAGGACAATACAAGCGGTTGCACTGCCGAGGCTTGCTCTTTGCGTGACTACAAGGCTGAACTCGAAGCCAAGGGGTATGCCATTCTTGGAGTGAGCAAGGACAGCGCTGCTTCCCATCGGAAGTTCATAGAGGCCCATAATCTCAATTTCCCTCTCATCGCCGACACCGACACCTCGTTGCTTCAGGCCTTGGGCGCGTGGGGAGAGAAGTTTGCCTGCGGCCATCATACCATAGGCACGCTTCGCACCACTTTCCTTGTGAATGAAGAGGGGATAGTGGAGCATATTTTCCTTCCAAAGCAGATTAAAACGAAAGAACACGCCGAGCAGATTCTGGAAAAATAACCTATGGGAAAGATAGTAATTGCGGATAGCGGCTCGAGTAAGACTCACTGGTGTTGCGTTGACAGGGACAACCCTCTCTTGCACATTGAGTTTCACACGGAGGGCTTGAATCCAAATTATATATCTTTAGAGGAGATTGCTTCAAGAATTGAGTCATATTTTCCCGTTGTCGATTCCGGTGGTGAGGTTGTGTGCTGCGCGGCAGATTGCGTTGGCGTGGACATTGCTAAACGCCGTATGGCGGGAGAAGGTGACGAGGCTGAGCGCCGCGTTGCGGATGGTATATCTCGAGACGAGGTAAGCGAAGCGTGGTTTTACGGAGCCGGAGTGAGCGACCTTATGCAAGAGCCGATGACAAGGATGCTTAAAGGAGTGTTCCCAAATGCAGAAAAAGTTGAGGCTCTCTCGGATATGCTTGGAGCGGCGAGGGCTCTGCTCGGGAAAGGCAGCGGCCTCGCAACGATTTTGGGAACGGGAATGAACAGTTGCCTCTATGACGGCAGGAATATAGTTCAAAGCATCGCTTCTCTCGGCTTCATTTTAGGCGATGAGGGGAGCGGTGGATATATTGGTAAGAAGCTTATCGGCGACTTTATCCGTGGAAATATGCCTGAAGAGGTTCGCAAACTCACTTCAGGGGCCATCGGTTTGACTCCCGACGAAATTATCAGGGAAATCTACACAAAACCTTCTCCGAATCGTTTCTGCGCCCAGTATTGCAAGTTTGTCGGCAGGCATATCGACGACCATCCTTATTTTCGCAATCTTGTAGAAGATGCCTTCCGGGCAATGTTTGAAGCCATAATTACGTGCTATCCTAACTATAATTCTTATTCATTCAACTGCGTTGGTTCAGTGGGCTATGCTTTCAGGGATATCTTGAGGGAAGTCTGCAATGAATATGGTATGACCATCGGCAATATCTTCCGAGGCCCAATGGATGGTCTTGTGAAATACCATCTTTAAGATCTCACAATCGCGACTAAATTGACATATTTTTATTGGGAACTGCTTAAAATTTTAATTAAATCTAAGCAGTTTCTTATATTTTCAACAAATTTTTGAGAATTTGTTTGAATTATTCACACATACAATATATATTTGTAGGACAATACTTTAATTTCTAACATTATGAAAAAATTATTTTCCGCAATTTTGGTTGCAGCATCATTGCTCTTCCTTTCTTCTTGCAACGGTCTAAACAACAATGGTCCAAAACTTACTATTGAAGGCAATAACTGGATGAGCGCCGACAAATATACCGACGCGGGTTATGGATTTAATTCTGAGCTCCAGAAAGACAGTCTCATTATGCTATTCCGTGTTAAAGATTCAGGCTTCATTAAATACTTGAATGATGAGTATGGTTCTGAAGAAACATTTAAAGATAATATAGTTTATTGGACAAGTATTGGCAAGACAAAATATAACCCGACGAATCTAAAAGAAGGCTCAATAAATATCACATTCTGCTTTGGAGGAAAAGAGTCGGGAAAGAGTATTTTCTACTACAAGGATTTCGATGGACTTAAATTCAAGGCTTCTGAAATTCCGGAAGGAGAGGATAGGTCTCCTGAGTATGAGACAGAATTCTTCCTGCTTCAAAACAGTATTCCATCGACTAAACAAGCTGAATATGTAAAGTTACCGGCTACGGAATTCGCTAAGACAGTTCTTGCAATAGGAATCAATGTAAAAGCTTACGAGGAAAGCAAATAATTAGTCTCTTTCCAGAATTTCAAGAATAGTCTCCGGATTGGAGGTTGTACAGAGGGCTTCGAGTGTTTCGGAGTCCTCTAATGTTTCTCCGAGCCTTGCGAGAATCTCAAGGTGCTCGTTTCCAACTCCTGCGATTCCTAC
>JABUTT010000018.1 GCA_021443515.1 Bacteroidales bacterium | reverse complement strand
AAGCTCTTGCCGTCATTTGCAGGAGTGATAGTCCAGTTGGCTTCATCGGAAACTTCTGCAGTCCAGTCATAGTTGGCAGTTACTGTTACATTTTGTGCCTTGGTGTCATTCCATTCCCAAAAGAGTTCAGTTGGTGCTACCTCAAGAGAAGCAGGGGCTTCCTTCTTGCAGGAGAAAGCCAGAATCAATGTGCATGCAGCACAGATTGCAAATTGAATTTTTTCATATTGTGAGTGTTTTTGATGGCGTGATAACGCAAAAAAGCGACACCGCACAGAGTGTAGCATCACCTAAATATTTGTAATTATTTGATTTACAAAGACTCCCTCCCCCAGCTGAATATTATGGGAAGAGCAATGAGTAACCTTTAAAGTCATCGACAACATTTTGTTCCTAAATTGGACTATACAAAGATGTAAAAATCGCGAAAATTTATCAAAAATATCTACTTTCCGCTGAAGATAGGGCCATAAAAGCATTATAATTAGCGGAAATGTATTAAAAATGCCGAATTTCCGCTGCAAATAAAAGATTATTGCTATATTTGCGAAAACAGTTCACTTATGATTATCGGCAGAGTAGATGAAACAAGGCGGTTGAAAGGCTTGCTTGGAAAGGAAGAATCTCAGTTCTGTGTATTGTACGGCAGACGCCGTGTAGGAAAGACTTTTCTTGTAAGGGAGTCATTCGGATATGAATTCTTTTTTCACCATACCGGAATATACAAAGGTAAACTGAAAAGACAGCTTGCGGCCTTCCGTTCATCTCTGATTGCTGCAGGTCTGGAGGACTGCCCGTCACTTTCCGGGTGGGATGATGCCTTCGCCCAACTAAAGCGTCTGATAGAGAATGGTGGCAGGGGAAAGAAGGTTCTCTTTATTGATGAATTGCCTTGGATGGACACGCCGAAATCCTCTCTTGTAAGTGAACTTGAGAATTTTTGGAATGCCTGGGCGACAGCCCGCGTGGAAAAGGACATAGTGCTGGTGGTGTGCGGAAGTGCTACTTCGTGGATAACCCGAAAACTGCTCAAGAACAAAGGAGGGCTTCGTGGCAGATTAACAGAGAAGATGTTTCTGTCTCCGTTCACACTTCGTGAGTGTGAGGAATATTCCAAGGCCGTTGGACTGTCTTTTGCTCGGCGCGATGTAATGGAACTCTATATGGTGCTGGGCGGCATTCCATATTATTGGAGTTTCCTGCAGAAGGGGTATAGCGTTGCTCAAAACATAGACAATCTTTTCTTTGTGGACCATGCTCAGCTAAGTGATGAATTTGAGGCTTTATACCATACTATATTCAAGAATCCTCTCGGATACCTAAAGGTCATAGAGTGCCTTGGCACAAGGCGTATGGGGTTGAGCCGGGAAGATATACTGTCCCTGTCGAAGATAAAGGACGGTGGAACCTTCTCCACCATTCTGCAGGAACTTGAACAGTGCGGGTTCATCCGGAGGTTTGTTCCATTTGGATCTGGAGGGAATGGCGCTCTTTACCAGCTTATAGACAACTACACCCTTTTCTACTTCCATTGCATAAGGAAGAATGCATTCGGAGACGCGATGTATTGGCAGCATACCTGCCTGTCCCCTGAATACAATGCATGGGCGGGACTTGCTTTTGAGAGGGTCTGCTCCCAACATATTCCTCAGATTAAAAAAGCGTTGGGCATTTCCGGAGTTGTATCCAATGTCTGCTCTTGGAGAACAGGCAAGAGTGATGAACATCCTGGGGCCCAGATAGATATGCTGATATCAAGAGGCGACAATGTCGTGAACCTCTGTGAAATGAAATACACCAGGGGTGAGTATTCCATAACAGAGGCCTATGCGGTGGAACTCAGTCGCAAGGCAGATGTCTTTCGTCAGGTGACCGGAACAAGGATGTCTGTCCACCTGACTCTTATCTCAAGTTATGGCCTTGCCGACAACGCATACTCCGGCATCATCCAGTCGCAACTCTCGTTCAATGATTTGTTTGTCTGAACCCGAATTTTGAAACTATTTTGACGAGGATGGTTTTATTTCGTGACGGGGCGGACAGAGTAGCCTTGGTAATGAGGGCCACTATAAACGTCGAGTATCTTCGTACTGAAATCAAGCCAGATATGAGACACTCGTCCCACATAGTCCCCATAGCGTGAGGATGACCAGTAGTAGCCATCCCAATAGTAGAAGCCATCTACGTTCATGTAATAATTGGCATCTATAAGTTCCGTGCCATCGCGATAGCCCCCCGCAGGCATGAAGATGCTGTTGCCGTTAATTTTGCTGGTGAAGGTGCAACCTTTTACATCATTGCCGCCGGAATCTTTCTTCGTTTCCCAAGTCCAATCGCAGTTGTAGAGAAGTTCTTCGATTTGATCAATTGTAGGAGTGCGCCATTTTTCTCCCCAAGCAGCTGTGGCAGGGTCGTCTGCTGCCTCAAGGGTGGTAAGCCCATCAGTATTATTGTACTTGATCATGCCATAATTCGTCTTGTCATTGTCATCGAATTTTCCCCACTTGTAGTTGTCCCAAGAGTAGTCTTCCTTCTCTGTGGTCTCACCCCAAGCAAAGTACTGACCGCAGTCTGTCTCGCTCTCAGCCCCAACATTGCAAGTGGCCCACTTCACGCTTAGGCCAAGATCTACATACTCGTGGCCGTCGATGAAAAGACCTCCCGTCTGGGTGCAGGTGACAGTTTTGGTGAGTTCCTTGCTGGTAACGGTGACGGTTGCGGAGAGGACCTCTTCTGTCTTGTTCTTGGCCTTGGGAGCAACCGTAAAGCTCTTGCCGTCATTTGCAGGAGTGATAGTCCAGTTGGCTTCATCGGAAACTTCTGC
>JABUTT010000106.1 GCA_021443515.1 Bacteroidales bacterium | reverse complement strand
TCATTTCTGACGCCGCTTCCTACAGCT
Source organism: Bacteroidales bacterium (assembly GCA_021443515.1). GTDB lineage: Bacteria > Bacteroidota > Bacteroidia > Bacteroidales > UBA932 > Cryptobacteroides. Next base: position 2,799 of record JABUTT010000106.1, on the reverse strand, counting down.
ACAGGAAAATTGTCAACGGCGTAATGACCACAACTTCAGGCACAAAACCTTCCACGGCATTTGCAGACGAAGACTGGACCTTCATCAGCGTTCAGGAAGGAGCAGGTTGGCACGGCTATTATGACGCATCCTACCTCACCTTCTCCCACAAGATGGAGCCGGATCTCACAACCGTCCTCAATGGTGTCAAGAAGGCTTGTCCAAAAGCAAAAATCATTTACCACGCACCTTGGGTTGCAAAGAAAGACTATCTTGGCGTGAAGTTCAGTTATTATGGTTACGACCAGGCAAAGATGTACGAAATGATTACCTCTGCATCGAAAGCAGTCCTCGCAGCTCATCCTGAAATCGACATTTACATCAACACGGTTGACGCAATTCAGAACCTCCGTACATCTTACATCGGCGACAATGTAACCCGTGACGGATGGCACCTCAACTATACTGTGGGTCGTTACACAGCAGGCTGTATCTGGTATGAAAAGATTATGGGCGAGTCAGTGGTAGGCAACCCTTATTATCCTTCAACCATAGTTTCAGACACCACAGCCCTTGTATGTCAGACAGCAGCCCACATGGCTTGCGAGAAGGTAGGCGAGGTAAGTGACCTTTCATACTTTGAGAAACCAAAGAGCGAAGAAGGCGGCGACCTTCCAAAGAAAGTTCTTGCAAAGTGGTACTTCTCTCCTGACAGAACAAAGGCAGACGGCAATTCTATGTCTTGGACAGGCCAGACAGAGATGGGCGTATATCGCTACAGTAACGAGCCTGGCGAGCGTGGATATATGAGCGCAAACGATAGCGGTTCAGGTAAACTCAGTTATGTTCAGATCGACAAGACACCTTGGAAAGACAAAGGCGATGCAGCTGGTCTGAGCGTATTCAGTGCAAGCAACGGAGGCCAGCCTCAGATGAGCGCACCTATGGCAGGAGACTACTGGCAGATTGAAACCACAGGCGGTTACGAATTCGCAGAAGGCACAAAACTTCACTTCGTATATCGTTACAACCCTGGTAATTATGGTGCAAAATACTGGAGAGTAGAGTATAAGGATGGCGACAAATTCGTGCCTGTCCCTTGCTTCGAACTCAAAGAAACCACTATATCATTAAGTGGCGAGACAATCAGTTACAATATTGCTTGCGGTACCGACCAGCAGACAATCGAGGGAACAATCACTCTTGAAAATCCTACAAAAGAGTTCATTATCCGTATGGTTTGCTGCTCATCTTACCAGGTTAACGACAAGTGGTTCGCTTATCCTAACGTCAAGTGCGTCAGCCGTATCGCAGGTGACCCGGCAAATGTCGAGAAACCTTGTCCTGAACTCGACCAGATGCTTTAATTCTTACTGATGAAACGTATATCGGCAATAATTCTTTCCTGGCTGCTCCCTGCATTTATACTCGGAGCAGCCAAGCAGCGTCCGCAGGTGGTCAGGGGCAGCGTTACCGAACCTGACGGCAAGCCTATTCAGGGTGTTGTCGTCTCAGACGGCTATCAGGTTGTTGTGACAGATGCGCAGGGGCAATATGAGTTCCAACGCAATCCTCAGGCCTACTACGTCTATGTGAGCATACCTTCTGAGTATGAGGTTCCGCTTCGTCAAGGCCATCCTGCGTTCTATAAGAAACTTGCCGACGACAAGAGTTACGATTTTGTTTTAAGGCCGATTAAAAAGGTTGAAAACAACTTCACAATGGTCTTTATGGCAGACCCTCAGTGTCAGAAACTCGCCGATGTGCGTCGCCTTGCCACAGAGGGAATCGCCGACCTGAAGGCCTATCGAAAAAAGATACAGGGACCGTGTTATGGAATGACTCTCGGAGACATAGGTTACTCCGAGGGCTTCCGTAACACAAACTACCTTCTGCCTCTCATGAGGGAGGAACTCAGGGCTGAAAAGACCGGTATGCCAGTTTTCCAGACGGTCGGCAACCACGATTTCGAATATGACCTTGCCGCTCTCGAAGAGCAGAGCCCCACAATAACCCTTCGCCGCAACCGCATCTATGAAAGCGTTTTCGGTCCTGTGGATTACTCTTTCAACAGAGGACAGGTGCATTTCGTCTCGATGAACGACGTTTGCTTCGAGACCTTTGGCTATCCCGGCAAGTATCATGGAGATTTCAGCGATGCTCAGGTTGAATGGCTCCGTCAGGACCTCAGCCACGTGGCAAAAGACCGCCTCGTCATCCTCTGCGTGCATATTCCGTTCGAGGGAATATGGAAGAAAACGCCGAACGTGGGAAAGGTGATGGAAATGCTCGCTGCCTATCCTAATGCGCGAATAATGTCAGGCCATACCCACACTATCAAGCACCTCAACCACGGCAACGGCGTCACAGAGTTCGTTGCAGGCGCAATGTCGGGATGCTGGTGGTGGAGCAAGAACTGCGCGGACGGTTCTCCGAACGGCTATGCAGTATGTCGAATTGAAGGCAACGCCATCGTGGACGAATTCTACAAGGCTCAGAACTTCAGCGAAAAATATCAGATGCGCATATACAGAGGCGACGCCCAGTTCGGCGGCAGCTATGAGAAATTTACCCTTGCCCACGGAGCAAACACTATTCTCGTGAATGTGTGGAACTGGTCTGAGGGTTGGAGGTCAGAGGTCTATGAAAACGGCCATCTGGCCGGCGAACTCGAACTTATGCCTACGACAAGCGAGTACGAAGCCCCTTACAACGGAAGCAAAGACTGGTGGGCAATAGGCTACAATGTCGGCGTGGTGGGCCGTGGCAACGTTCCGGGCAGCAATCGTAAGAACTACTGCTCAAAGAACTACCACATGC
>JABUTT010000188.1 GCA_021443515.1 Bacteroidales bacterium | reverse complement strand
CTTCAGGCAGAGTACGACGTTCTCATGAAGAACATTGCATACTATAAGGAAGTTCTCTCCGATGTCAATCTCCAGATGCAGATTATCAAGGACGAAACCCTCGAGATCAAGGCAAAATACGGCGACGCGCGCAGGAGCGAGATTACCCTTGCAGAGGGCGATTTCAATCCTGAGGACTTCTATCCTGACGAGGATGTTGTCGTTACCATTTCTCACATGGGCTACATCAAGAGGACTTCTCTCGCAGAATACAGGACTCAGGCTCGTGGAGGCGTTGGAGCGAAAGGCTCTGCCACTAAGGACGAAGATTTCATCGAGCATCTTTTCGTTGCAAATATGCACGCCACAGTGCTCTTCTTCACCGAAAACGGTCGTTGCTTCTGGAGCAAGGTATATAACATTCCTGAGGGAGCAAAGACTTCCAAAGGTCGTGCTCTTGCAAACTTCCTCGAACTCGGTGACGACAAGATTAAGGCTTACATTGCAGTCAAGAACCTCAACGACGAGGAATATATCAACAACCACTATGTTGTTCTCGTGACTACTCAGGGTATAATCAAGAAAACCACCCTTGAGGCATATTCTCGTCCTCGCAGCGCAGGTGTACGTGCAATCAACATCCGTGAAGACGACCACCTCCTTTCTGCTGTTCTCACGACCGGCCACAACCAGATTCTCCTTGCATCTTACGAGGGTCTTCTCGTTCGTTTCGAGGAAGAAAAGGTTCGTCCTATGGGCAAGACGGCAACAGGCGTGAAAGGTATGACAATCGAGGGTGACAATCGTCTTGTGGGCGTCATCAGTTATGACCCGTCAGATGAGGCTTCACGCGATCAGAGCGTTCTCGTCATCAGCGAGCATGGTTATGGAAAGAGGACCGATTTTGACGAATACAGAATCACCAACAGAGGCGGTAAGGGCGTGCGCACCATCAACATTACGGAGAAAACTGGCAAACTTATTGCAATTGCAAGTGTAACGGATGCGAATGACCTCATGCTCATTACCCGCACCGGTCTCACGATTCGCCTCAATCTTTCTGAGGTACATCTTGCCGGTCGTGCAACTCAGGGCGTGAAACTCATAAACCTCCGCGACACTGATTCTCTCGCTTCGGCTTCGGTTGTTGAACATTCTTCGGAAGAGGAACAGACTGAGGTTGCAGCCGCAGAAACAGAACCGATAGTAAACGAATAAATAACATTTATATTCTCTCTTATGAAAAGAATTTTTATTGCATTGGCAGCATTTATGACACTTTCACTTGGTGTTTCTGCCCAGCAGGTAAAATCTCCTGCAGATGCAGCAAAGGCAGTTGATGCTGCCGAGAAAACAGCTGAAAATCCAAAGAATGCAGCGAAAACTGCAACTTGGCTCAAACTTGCAAAAGCATACAAGGGAGCCTATGATGCAGCCGTAGGTCCTGCAATCAAAGGAGTTGACAAGGCTCAGGTTTCTGTACTTCTTGGTTCAGAAAAACCTTCTTCAGTAACTTCAGTAGTTGTTGGAGGTCAGCCTTATACAAAGGAAGTTTACGAAAATCGTAATCTCTATTTTAACGGCAACAACATCCTTGTTTTTATCGAGGTTACCAAAGAGGTCGTTGAAAACTCTCGTCAGAAATCTCTTACCGCTTATCAGAAGGCCGCAAGCCTTGATCCAAAAGGTTCAAAGACAAAGGAAATTTCTGAGGGAATTGACGAAATCTCAAAGACTTACCTTGATGATGCACTTACCGCTTACAATGTAGGTAATGTTGCTAAGTCTTCTAAGTATTTCTCTCTTGCAGCCGCTGCAAAGGAAACTGCACCGCTCAATCAGATTGACACAACTGCAATTTACAACACAGCAGTTACCGCCCTTATGGTTAACGATGACGTCACTGCAGAGAAGTATCTCAACCGTTGCAAGGACATCAAGTATTTTGAGGATGGTGAAGTGTTCGCTAAACTCGGACAGGTATATCAGAATCGTCAGGACACGGTTGCAATGGTTAAGGTTCTCGAGGAAGGTTTCGTAGAATTTCCTAAGAACCAGAGCATCCTCATCGGTCTCATCAACTACTATCTTACAAGCAAGACCAACACACAGCGTCTTTTCGACCTTCTCGACAAAGCAAAGCAGAACGAGCCTAACAACGCTTCTCTCTACTATGTTGAGGGTAACATCCACAAGGAACTCAAGGAATACGATGCTGCTGCCGCTTCATACAATCAGGCATCAGAAGTCAATCCTTCATACGAATATGGTTTCATAGGATGCGGTCAGATGTATTATGATCTCGCTGTCGATGCTTCTACTGCTGCATCAAATGAAGCAGATGACAACAAGTATATGGCTTTGATGGACAAGGCTAACGACTACCTCAAGAAATCTATCTCTCCATTTGAAAGCGCATTCAAGGTTTCTACCGATAAAGAAGTCCGCCTCATCATTGCAGAGTACCTCAAGAACATCTACTTCCGTTTCCGTACTCAGGATGAAGGCTATGCCGCAAACTACGAAAAGTACAAGAATATCTGCGACACAAAGGAAATTCCTAACTAATCAATAGAATAATGTAAAAGAAAACAGGGCCGTCAAAGGTCCTGTTTTTTTTATGCAGCTTCTTAATAATAAATGATAAAGCCTAAAAGTCCGCAGGCGAGAATTGTGACAATCGGATGGGTTTTACACCACATCGTTGCGCAAAATGCAACTCCGAATATAGCGAAACTCCACCAGTCGATGAAGTTCTCCTTAGTCATAAGCAGGACGGCGGCAGCGGCAATCAAACCAACAACAGCAGGTCTCATCCACTGCATCACAGTCTTGAACACCTTGTTG
>JABUTT010000008.1 GCA_021443515.1 Bacteroidales bacterium | reverse complement strand
TAAATGGCAGACGTTAAATTAACCTACAAAGGCTCTACCATAGCCGAGATGTCAGAGAGCGGTACCAAGACGATTAAAACGCAGGGTAAATACTGCGAGGGTGACATCGGAGTGGAGTACACCAAGTCGGGCGGTGCAGCGTACGAATTCACATATAGACACCCTCACGCAGATGCAGACGGCAAGTGGGTATGTCCGACGGATTGGGACAATCCTAACAACGTGGATAGAAGTGGTCAGCAGGTGCTCTATCTCGTGTTCAGGACTGACGTGTTATCGTGGGTTAACTTCCGTTGTGGATTCAACTACAAGGTCACCAAAGGGCACATAGTCAATGACGTGTTCGTGGCTACTGGTGATGCTACCTTAGTCAACGCTAACACCAATTACACCGAACTGCCGATTGAATCCGATTATTCGACGAGTGGAAAGAACACCGTCACATACAAGGTCGAGCCACAGAACGGCAACTTCACGGGTATTTCGTGGTACAACACAACATACAGAGGTGTGACTCTTACGTACGCAGATGTACCGCTCGTTGCAATATACGGTAGACTTCCAAATGCTAATAGCATCCTTAATGGAACGGGCAAATACATTGAGAGCCACGATATTAGTGACATATCGAAGATTACGTCATTCAATTCGTATTTCGGCGGGGTAAATCTTGTGAGATTCCGCAAGGAAGGCTGGGACTTCTCCAATGTGACGAATCTCCGCAGAATGTTCTACGGAGCCTTCAACCTATCGGACTTCGATTTAGATTGGAGCAATGTAGTAACGAGCAAGTGCGTTACGAACGCAATCGAAGGAACATTTCAGAATATGTATGCCCTTAAAGGCGAAATCGATTGCACAGGATGGGATACCTCTAATTGTACCACCGTATCCACTACTTTCGACAGTTGCTTCAATTTAACCAAGATAAAGGGTCTTGATGACTTCAAATTCCCTATGGCAACAACACTTCTGAACATGTTCGCCAACTGCCGTTCGTTAGAAGGAAAGATTGATTGCAGTGAGTGGGGAACGACCTCGGCTTTGACTAATACGAGCAATATGTGCTCAAATTGCTACAGATTGAGCGAGGTAGACATTAGCGGAATGGACTTCACGAACGTCACCACGATGAACTCGATGTTCGCTTACGATTACTCGCTTGAAAAGGTGACGATGAGAAATGTTGCTCCGAACAACGCCAAGTTAACGGATGCGAGAAGCATATTCTATTATTGCTATAATCTGAAAGAGGTGGAGACAGACGGAGGATTATTCACGGGCTGGAATATGTCGGCGTGCGTATATCTGTCAACGATATTCCAAAATTGCTATAGCATCAATCATATAGACCTTGGCGTTCCTACGGCGATATATCCAACGGTACAGACGTCCAACAATGCAACGAGCATCACAACGAATGCTTATTCCTGCGAATATCTCGACCTGTCGATGATTGACATCGCAAACTGGAACAACACGGGAATAATGACTTCGATGATTCAGAATATGTACGGCTTGGTGGACTTCTATCCACCATACAACATAAATCAGCCGTGCAACTTCTCGGCATCACCAATGTTATCAGAGGCGAGCATTCAGCGAATCGTTGACAACTTAGTAACGCCGAGAGGGTCAACCACGGCATTGCAGACGTTAACTTTCGGAGCACCGAACTCGGCGAAGTTAACCGCAGAGCAGATTGACTATATCACGGAACTCGGCTGGATTATATCACCGATGCCGTCAAACACTATGTCACTCCGCCCTGACGTGGAGCCGATAGATGGAGAAGTAGAGGAGGAAACACCATGAGTATGGACACAATTATCGTAGCACTTATCACCGGAGCCGTGTCGCTCCTCGTGTCACTTATCACCGCTAACGCACAGCACAACAAGACGGTCAGCCTCATCGCTTACCGCATTGAGCAGCTGGAGAAGAAGCAGGAGAAACACAACAATATCGTCGAGCGAATGTACAAGGTCGAGAATGATCTGAACACCGCTTGGCATAGGATTGATGAATTGAAAGAGAAATAACCGCCAAACCACGTGCAGCGTGGCGTATTTACTTCAAGGGCCCGGGTCTTTTGTTTAGTTTTCTACCGGGCCCGATTTTTATGTTTTTGGGCGAAATCTCCTAAAATATGGAAGCCCTGAGAGCCGTTTTAAGCGATTATTTTTCGGCGTTTGGATATATGTATCCTTGTGATTTTGGTCCATTTTGGCGGTATCGGGCGAGGCTGATTCTTAACAAAAATTTACCCCGTCCCGAGTCGATTTTCCTTGAATTACGCAAGGTCATATAGTATTATTAAAGAGAAGTAAATGAGAGTAAGCGGAAGAGGTTGTTCCTCTATAAAAAATATGGGTAAGTATTCCGATAATCATAAGCATCGGTTTACTTGACTATATTAAACGAGGGAACAACACTTCCAATTAAGGAGGTGTTATTTTTTATGAAACGAGAACGAGTCAAACAGGTCAGATGCTTCGAAGCGACCTCAATCGGTTTGCTTCAGGCAAATCTGAACGAGTCGATGCGTGACCTCGCAGACCAGTCTCCCGTAATGTCGGACATCAGAAAAGATGACGGTAAGTACTGGGCGACGATAACCTACGAGGACACGCTGGAAGAGTGGGATTCCGTAGCAGACGAATTCCACGCAGACGGAATTGTCTTCCTCTGTCGGAACTGTCCGCTCCACGATGACGTGAAGGACAGAAGAGTCAGACACGCAGGATGCAAACATTCGCCGACGGGCAGATGTCACTTGGACAAGGAAGCCTGCGAGTACTTCTACAAGTTGGTACAGCAGAATGAAGTGGAGGTGGTCGAATGA
>JABUTT010000123.1 GCA_021443515.1 Bacteroidales bacterium | reverse complement strand
AGGCACCCGTTCGTCGAGTTTCAGTGAACATAAAGTGGCGTGACGTTCATTTGTGTGAGCAAGCACGGACACAGGCTCCGCAGTCAGATAGCCAATCAACTGAGACGAATATGTGACGTCAAAATATATGTCGCAGATTTCAAAACTGAAGCCTGTAGGATTGTCCACATTCACACTTGCATAGAATGTGACCTCACGGAAGGACTTCATTTGCATATTCTCGACCTTTCCCCCACTCATCGCAATATCATTAGGGTTTCCGCAGGAGCAGACCGCGAACAAAACCAAAATTATGGGGATGAGTTTTTTCATTATCACATATTTTTCGCAAATATACTAATAAAATCGTATCTTTGTGTCCCTAAAAATCTATTTCACGCATTTATGCCCAAGAAGCTATTCATAGAAACATACGGCTGTCAGATGAATGTCAACGATTCTGAGGTCATTCTTTCGATACTCTCAGACCAATGTGGCTACGTCCTCAGCGATGATCCGCTCACAGCCGATCTCATAGTAATCAACACCTGTGCTATTCGTGAGGGCGCTGAAACGAGGATTTGGGGCCGTCTGGACCAGTTCACCGTCTATAAGAGGTCAAATCCGAATCTGAGGGTTGCGATTGTGGGCTGTATGGCTGAGAGAATTAAGGACAAACTCCTTGAACACAAGGCTGTGGACATTGTGGCGGGGCCCGACGCTTATCGTACCTTCCCTGCCCTGCTTGAAAGTTTAGAGCCTGCTGTGAATGTAAAACTCGACAAGAGCGAAACTTATCACGACATTCTTCCAAAACGCATAGGCTGGAGCAAAACTTCGTCCTACATCTCGATTATGAGAGGTTGCAACAACGTATGTTCTTATTGTGTGGTACCTTACACAAGAGGTCCCGAGCGTTCTCGAAGCGTGGAAACCATTCTTGCCGAAGCGCGAAACATCATTTCTCAGGGCTACAAGGAAATCATTCTCCTCGGGCAGAATGTGGATTCATACAATTACGAAGGCACGAACTTCGCCTCGCTGATTCGTCTTGTGGCCGCACTTGACCGCTCAGTGCGCATACGCTTCTCAACATCGCATCCAAAGGATATAAGCGACGAACTCATCTATGCCATAGCGGAAGAGCCAAATGTGTGTCGCCAGATTCATCTTCCGGTGCAAAGCGGTTCTGACATTATGCTCGAAAAGATGCGTCGCCGCTACAACAGGGAGTGGTATCTCGAGAGAGTGCGCAAAATCCGTGAGGTTATGCCCGATTGCGGCATTTCCACCGACATAATTGCGGGATTCTGCGGAGAAACCGAAGATGACCACAAGGCCACGCTTTCGCTGATGAAAGAGGTTTGCTTTGATTTCGCCTTTATGTTCGCATATTCCGAGCGTCCCGGCACACTCGCTGCAAGAAACTATCCCGACGACATATCCATCGAGACCAAAACAGCCCGCCTAAACGAGATTATCGCTCTTCAGGGGCATTGCTCGCTTCAATCCAACGGCAAGGACCTCGGCAAGAGATTTGAAGTTCTCGTGGAAGGCCCGAGCAAGAAAGGAGAGAACCAGATGTGCGGAAGAAATTCTGCGGGCAAGATGTGCGTTTTCCCTGCAGGAGATTTTGGCGTTGGAGACTATGTAAATGTCCGTGTTGAAAGCGTCACATCCGCTACCCTCATCTGTACACTTGTTTAAACATCAACTTTATATGATAGAAGATAAAATCCGTAAAATCAAGCATATCGCTTTTGATATGGACGGCACAATCTACTTAGGTGCCAATGTTTTTCCATTCACCCTTGATGTGCTTGCAAGGCTTACGAAGATGGGAATTACTTATTCATTCCTCACCAACAATCCCACAAAGAGCGTGGCTGATTATATCTCCAAACTCGCAAAAATGGGAATTAACATCACTGAAGAGAATATGTACACCACATCCCTCGGTGCCATCGATTATATAAAGTCCCATTATCCAAAGGCAAAAAGGCTGTTTATGCTCGGAACACCAAGTATGGTGAGCCAGTTTGAAAAAGCCGGATTTGAGGCTTGTTCGGAGGATGCTGAAGACCGTCCTGACGTGCTTGTAGTGGCCTTTGACACGACTTTGCAGTATTCTCGTCTGTGCAGAGCTGCTTATTGGGCTGCCCAAGGTCTCCCCTACGTTGCCACAAATCCCGACCGCGTTTGCCCTACGGACCTTCCTACCGTACTCGTTGACTGCGGTTCGCTATGCAAGTGTATAGAACACGCAACCTTCCGCAAACCCGATGTGATTGTGGGAAAACCCGACCCAAATATGCTCTGGGGCATACTCGACAGGCTCGGCCTGAAGGCTGATGAGGTCGCAATGGTCGGAGACAGAATCTATACAGATATAGCCATGGCACATAATGCCGGGGCATTCGGAGTGCTCGTCCTCTCAGGTGAAACGACACGCGAAGTCGCCGATAAAGTGGCCCTTGATGCAGCCTCAAATCCCAATCCGGAATTCTATCCCGCCGACCTTGTGTGCGAGAACATAGAAGAATTATGTCAAATTCTTGAAAATCGCTAAAATAGGCGTTGTGCAATTAAAAAATTATACTACCTTTGCACACTCAAAAAACAAAACATAGTTTTACTCAAAAATAACTGACATTTATGTATTGGACACTTGATTTAGCACAGCACCTTGAGGATGCTCCATGGCCTGCTTCAAAAGACGAACTTATCGACTACGCAACACGTTCCGGAGCCCCTTTGGAGGTTGTAGAAAACCTTGAAGAACTCGAGGATGACGGAGAAATCTACGAAGGCATTGAAGACATCTGGCCTGACTGCCCAACAAACAACGAAGACTTCTTCTTCAACGAAGACGAATATTAAAAAATAAAAAGCGGGATGAGCATTTGCTTGTCCCGCTGTTTTTTTGAACTTCAGTTGAGATTA
>JABUTT010000219.1 GCA_021443515.1 Bacteroidales bacterium | reverse complement strand
AGGAGTTTTTGTGCATTTGTAATCACAAGAGCACCTTTGAGAGCAGCCTTTAGGTTGTCATCGAATTTTTCCATCCATTTGTCGAACTCCGCTGCGTCCACCTGTGTGAACTTTGAGTCCTCGACAAGACCTTTGGTCAGCATGACATCATAAAGCCTTTTTGCAAGGAAGAGTTTTCCCGTGCCCGATTCTCCGACAATCAGGCAGTCCACACCGATGCCCTTTTTTAACATAGCGGCAGCCTGCACCCTCGATTCGAATCGAGTGAATTCTTTTTCGATGTTCTTCTTGCCGTAGAATCCACTGAAGAGGCTGTCCTGCTCGATGGGCGAGCCGCAGAACCGGCAGAATTTGGCTTCGTTGCGGTTTTCTTTTCCGCATTTACTGCACTTGCTCATTAGTTGTTTCAATTTGTTTGTCTGACTTAATCAAGTACTTTGGCTTGGGCAGAACCATACAGGATAGTGCTACAATAACCAGACTGACTGCTATATGCTTGATCAATTTCTTTCTGCGTTCCTTAATGTAACATCCCCACCCGACGAATATCTGGTTATTGAGAATTCCGTTAAGGGATGAATCGAAATCTCTTTCTACATTGAAGGCATAATACAAAGGCTCAATCACCTGCTCTTCGTATCCGATTTCGGGAGCCTTGCCGCTAATCATATTGCTGACAATCCTATCGGCATTCATTTCATTGTACACATAGGTTGCCTGATATTTGAACTTTTGGAAAAGAACTTTTATTAGCGTAATAACCAAAAGTAAAATAGACGCGATAAGTGTGACAAAATATCCAAAACAGGTCTTGGAATGGAGAAAGGCAAAAGACAGGAAGGCTATCACCACCATAGGAACAGCCACCAACAAGATATCCAAAACGGTTTGAATTAGTGTATGGCGGCGATTCTTTCTCATTGTGCTCAAGATTTCCTGCTCAAGTTCTTTCTCCTTCTCGCATGCCCTTCTGAAGTAAACACATTCATCGGTTTTCGGGTATATCTTTTCAATTTCAAGAACATACTCCTCCAACAGAAACTCATAGTTGTGTTTCATAGAAAGGTCGGAGTCTGGATTTTCATGGAACTGAACTGCAAGCCAGCCTTTCAAACCATGGCTCAGACCATATCTTTGGTCACTAACATTGACTTTCCTGAGTTCTTGGAGGGTAGCGACAGTGTCATTCTCAAATTCATAGTAAGGAGTGAAGCCGAAGCCTTTTATGGTCTTCATCATGGAAATCTCGAGCCTTGTATCCTCGTCTTGAGGGCCTGCTTTGCCTGTGTTGTCTTTTGATCTCCAATCGCAGCAATATCTCATCCAACTCTCCTGTTTCTTCAGGTAATCCCCCTTGCTCTCGAAGAAAAGTTGCATATATGAGCCCTTGTAAGTGGAGAAACTGTCAACTATTGCTTGGCAAATTTTGGCATCTGCGGGCGCTTTGGCATCACCAAACTGCCACATATACACCTTGTTGAGGAATTCTCCAATTGCCTTTCCCGTCATAGCATAGCCCTTGCTTTTCGGGTTGGAATCCAACTTGACGTCGCTCAGAGGGTGTAGAGTATGCATCACCGCCCAATGCCCTCCGAGACTCTTTTCAATGTCCTTCAGTCCCCAACGCTCGGCCGGATTTTTCTTCAATAGGCCTGCGACAATGTTTCTCAGACGCTCAGGCATATTTTTCGGCAAAGGAATTCCACGGTCGAGTTTCTGTATCGCCATCTGCTCTTCAGCCGCCATAAAAACTTCTTCACCCGACCACAGGCAGAGGGCAGTCATACCGAGTGAATAGAAATCCGCAGCAGGAGTTATCTCAAATAAATCATTGCCATCTATTTTTGCTTTTGCGTATGATGGATCATAGATTTCCGGAGCGGCGTATATAGGTGTGCGTGATTGTCTTGTAATAACCTTGCCGTCACTGTTAATCAAATCAGCAATTCCGAAATCGCACAACACGCAGTCCCAAAGAGATGTATCTTTTACGAGAATGTTGGCAGGTTTTATGTCTTTGTGGATAATCCCGTATTTATGGCAGGCATCGAGGGCCATTGCCGTGCGGAGTACGATGGTCGTAATTGCCGTCGCATTCCCTTTCAAGTCATAGCGAGCAAGCGAACCTCCGGGGATATATTCCATCAGTTCGACCTGCAGACCATCCTTCCTCACGCCTATCTCATAGACATCTGCGATAACTCCCTTTCCTCCGAGCCGTTTGAGAGTCGGAAATATTTTTTTGTTGGGATGAAAACCTTTGTGGTAAACTTTCAGAGCATATTTCTTGTCGTCTTTGTCAACTATCTTGATGTCGGCCTCAGCTCCGCTGTTGAGCCATTGCGCTGAATCGAATGTCACTTTTCTTCCCGATGGCTTCACACCTTGCTCTGCTCCATCAGCATTTTGTGGAGTTACTGCGGTCTTTTGAGGAGCCACAGCAGTCTTTTGTGGAGTTGCTTGCGGCGCGACAGCAGTTTTCTGCGGAGCAACTTTTGTCTTTTGCGGAGTTGCCGTGGTTTCCTGAGGAGCCACAGCGGTCTTTTGCGGGTCTGTCATTTCTTTACGTATTCGGTATAATCGGTCGTAACGGTTTCATATTCCCATTTTCCTCCGAGATAGGGTTTTACACAATCTGAAGGATGACTGTGGGCACATCCGCAGTAATTGCAAATCCAACATAACCTGAGTTGTTTTACGTTCTTTGTTGTCACGGCAACTTTGCGTGCGGAGAAGTAGTTTCGCTGCTCTTGTGGGGTGCTGCCTGCAGGAGGAAGCATTTGGCTTAATGTGAGATTGAGATTGTTTGTAACCTTGATGAGTTCCTTTTTGATTGAAACAACTTTATCTGCAGGGGCTTTTTCAAGTTCGCTTTCGAGTTCTTCTTTCTTTTGATTTTGCTGAACAACCTCTGCGAATAGGGGATCTTTTTTCGCCG
>JABUTT010000013.1 GCA_021443515.1 Bacteroidales bacterium | reverse complement strand
TTGCAGGACGGCCGATGTACTGTGAGAAACCGATAGGAGTGAGGTCATTAGAGGCAGGGCTCTGAACGCTCTGGCTCTTTGAGCAGCTTACCAATGCTACAAGGGCAGCTGCGGCAATAATAATTACTTTTTTCATAATTGTTAACAATGTGTTTTTGTTGTTGTGTTAATTATATAAATATTGTATGTGTTTGCGAGTTGTATTCTTTTATCAGAATGACGAAAGACTAAAAAGTGATGGTCTGCTCGATTTCTTCAATCCAGTCTTCTACGTAGGCCTGGAATCCGCCACCACCTTCAGGAAGGTCGACGTTTGGAAGAATGATGTCTTTCCCATCCTTGGTTTTCCAGATGTCAACCACCACTTCAATCTTTTCCTCCTGCTTTATGGAGATAAGGTCGCCGAAAGGCAGGTAAAAATCAGCCACAGTCTTCTTGTCGGCGAGAAGGCAACTGAGTTCGAGTACTGTGTCGTCCTTTTTGCCGGTGAAGGTGCTTGGAAGGCCGAGCGTGCGGAATGTGATGCTTATGACGCCTGTTGTGTCGCTCTGCGATGTTGCACCCCATTTCTCGAGAGCAAAGGAAGTCTGCTGATTGGAAGTCTTGTTGGTGGAGAGGTATCTTTCGCAAGCCCAGCCCGAGGTGAGCGCACGTGCAGAGTAGAGGTTCTGGAAGCCCTTGATATGGACATTCATCTGCACCTGGAAGGTCATAGGCTCCATAGGGGCATTGATGAGGGTGTCGCGAACCGTCTTTTTGGTGTCCTCTTCCCTCTTGCGATAGATTGTACCGCCCTCAGTAAATTCAAGGTCCTCCTTGCTTGAGCAAACCATCCACTCGGGGAAGTTCGATACGGTTACAACCTCAGCCTTGGATGAGTACCATTTTGTCTTGGAGTCGATGACGATGAGTTTTACACGAAGGTCTTTGTAGGACTTCTGGTCAAGGAACTCGACTGTACCGAACTCGTCGTAACTCTGGTTAAGCACAACCAAGTCAAAGGTATGAGGCGGAAGATAGGTCTTGAATGTGTCTATCTTGTTGCTTGAAGTCCTTATAACCTCGCCTGTCTCGCGACAGAAGGAATAGGAACTGACACCCGTAGGAGGCTCCGGTTGATGAATCTTGTCGATGCTCCAGTCCGGCACGATAGCCATAGACACATAAATCTTGTCCTCATAGTAGTGAGGATCAAAACTGCAGGAACTCACCAGGAGTGAGAGCAATCCGATTATAGGTAGTATTGTGAGTAATCTTTTCATCCTATTTTCTTACCTTTTTTTTGAAAGGAATAAGATAAGTCACGGACACTGAAGCCCTTACAGGACCTATCCAGTCCAATCTCTTGAGGCCCTGGCCATCGCTGAGAATGAACCATCTTTCCTTGGTCTCACCCTCAGGAATACCCCAAGTCCTTGTGCCGTGTCTATATGTTCCCCTGAACCAACCGAGCCCAAGATCGAGGCCTATGCGCCAGTCGCGTGCAACCTCCCAGTTGTAGCCGTAGCCCAAACCTACCACAGAGAAGAGGTCGAACTGGTAGTCGTTACCGCCAAATCTTACATCTGCGTTGCCTACGCCTCCAAAAACGAAGACGTTGTGGCCTATGAGTTCGTTGGTCTTAACTTTATTAAACCAATATTTGAACGCAACCTCACCATAGATACTCTTTATGGTCCAAGGTTTTACGTTCATCTGTTTGTCCGGATTGCCCCACCAAGGCTGCATATACATAGCCTCAATGCTGAAATGGTCAGCGAATGGGAACTCCAGAGATATGTTCAGACAAGTGAGAACGTCGTAGAGCATATTGGTCTTTATTGCCAAACGACGCACGATAATGGTAGTGTCCTCTTGTGGCTGAATAACGGTAGGGGTTGGTTCCACCACAGCCTCTGCAACAGGCTCAGGCACTACAGGAGCCACCTCAATCGGAGCCTCATCTGTCTTTGCAGGTTCCGCCTCAACGAGTTTTTCCTCCACAATAGTGGCAACTGCCTCTTCAGCAATCACCTTTTCAGATTCCAAACCGACTCCGTAATCCAGGAAGACCTGTTTGAATGCTGACTGAGGATAGACGAAAACGTTATCGAACAATGACGGATCAGCATTGTCAGGCACCACAATGAACAGAGCGCTTGAACGCATAAGTGGGAAAACGTTCCACATAAGGTATTCCCAGTCGCGGCCTTCCCTGCTTTCCATAAGTCTCGTCCTTCTATCGACTGCGCTGTTTGCATCAGGAATGTCCGGAGTTGTCTTGATTATGTTCAGAATGGCATCTGAATTCTTTACCTCGTGATTCTCGAGATAGTTGACTACTATGGCCCAGTCAATGCAACTCAGACCCTCTGCGATATGCAAAGAGTCAACTGCAAATTCTCTTTCGAGATAATTCCTGACTGAAGACGACCTGATCGCCGCCAGTTTCATATTACGATTGTATCCTCCCTCCGGAGAAGCGCTTCCCACAGTAACAACCTTGTATGGAGTAGATGAAGACGTTACCTTAGAATATGCCTTGCCAAAGTCGTTCACCACTGCCCTGTTATTAAGGTAATCGATATTGAATTCAGTGGTCGGTGTCGGGAAGAGGAGTTGATTCGAGCGAATATCCCCTGCCGCACTCTGAGCGTTTGCTCCAAGAGAAAAAGATAACAACAAGACAGTCACTACCATTGCACCGAAGCCAAAGTAGGTGCCATTTTTCCCGGCACTTGCCCTGTTATTCAAGTTCATTTCGTTTATCTTATTATTTCTCAACATAATATCTTCGCCTCGCTTATTAGGGGCGCAAAAAATTGCGGCAAATTTATACAAATTCAACCATATATGCAAAAAAAAGAACAATTTGTGTGCCAGAAAGTGAAAACTGACATCTTTTCGGGAATACTGACACACATAAAACAAGAGACCCTCAAAAATCTCGAGAGTCTCTTATATATTAAAAGGTATAG
>JABUTT010000089.1 GCA_021443515.1 Bacteroidales bacterium | reverse complement strand
ATCTTATGTTGCAGGGAAAGAAGAGTATCGCGTATTCTATTTTTTACGATGCCATTGACTTGGTAGGCGAGAAGATGAAAGATTCAGACAAGGCTCCATTGGATATTTGGAAGAAAGCTATCGAAAATGTTACTCCGCTCGTTGAGGTTAAGAGTACACGTATCGGTGGTGCAAACTTCCAGGTGCCTACAGAGATTCGTCCGGAAAGAAGGATTTCACTCGCCATGAAGAATATGATAAACTTCTCCCGCAAGCGTTCCGGTCACTCTATGGCAGAAAAACTTGCTGCAGAAATTCTTGCTGCTTATAACAACGAGGGTGCTGCATACAAGAGAAAAGAGGACATGCACAAAATGGCAGAGGCCAACAAGGCATTCGCACATTTCAGATTCTAAAATCCGTTGTAAATTAACAAAATGGCAAGAGATCTTACATTTACCAGAAACATCGGTATCATGGCCCATATTGATGCCGGCAAGACTACGACTTCAGAGCGTATCCTTTATTATACGGGCAAGACCCATAAAATTGGAGAGGTTCATGAGGGAGCCGCTACTATGGACTGGATGGTTCAGGAGCAAGAGAGGGGTATCACCATCACTTCTGCAGCAACAACCGCTTTCTGGCACTACAACGGTAAAACTTATCAGATTAACCTAATTGACACTCCGGGCCACGTTGACTTTACTGTCGAGGTTGAGCGTTCACTTCGCGTCCTTGACGGTACGGTTGCAACTTTCTGCGCTGTAGGCCGTGTTCAGCCACAGAGCGAGACAGTATGGCGTCAGGCAGATAAGTATGGTGTTCCAAAGATTGCCTACGTAAACAAGATGGACCGTGTAGGCGCAGACTTCCTTGCAGTCGTTGACGAAATCAAGGAAAAACTCGGCGCAAACGCAGTTCCAATCTGTCTGCCTATCGGTGCGGAGGATAAGTTCGAGGGTATTATCGACCTTCTTGAAATGAAGGCGATTTACTACCGCAACGACGACGAACTTGTAAACTATGACATTCGTGAGATTCCTGCAGAACTTCTTGATGAAGCGCAGTCTTGGAGAGAAAAACTCATCGAGACAGCAGCTGAGTCAGACGAGGCTCTGATGGAGAAATTCTTCGAGGATCCTGAGTCCCTTACAACTGAAGAAATCATCGCGGCTCTCAGAAAGGCAACTATCGCAATGAAGATTGTGCCTGCCTGCTGCGGTTCTTCATTCAAGAACAAGGGTGTGCAGTTCCTCCTCGACGCAGTTATGCGTTATCTCCCTTCACCACTTGACAAGGGTAACACCGTTGGTACAAACCCTCGCTCAGG
The DNA here is from genome assembly GCA_021443515.1 of Bacteroidales bacterium. Lineage (GTDB taxonomy): Bacteria > Bacteroidota > Bacteroidia > Bacteroidales > UBA932 > Cryptobacteroides. Next base: position 1,652 of record JABUTT010000089.1, on the reverse strand, counting down.
TGAAGAAGAAGTCAGAAAACCTGAGGCTTCACAGCCATTCTGCGCTCTTGTGTTCAAGATTGCCACAGACCCATTTGTAGGTCGTCTTGCATTCCTTAGAGCGTATTCAGGTCGTCTCGATGCAGGTTCTTATGTTCTCAATACAAGAACAGACAAGAAAGAAAGGGTTGCGCGTCTTTATCAGATGCACTCAAACAAGCAGAATCCTATCGAGTTCGTTGAGGCCGGCGACATCTGCGCTGCAGTTGGTTTCAAGGACCTCAGAACCGGTGATACAATCTGCGCTGAGAACAGCCCTCTCGTACTTGAAAGTATGGTATTCCCGGATCCGGTTATCGGTCTTGCTGTTGAGCCTAAGACTCAGAAAGACCTTGACAAACTTGGTATCGCCCTCGGCAAACTTGCAGAAGAGGACCCTACCTTCACTGTCAAGAGCGACACTGAGACAGGTCAGACAGTCATCAGCGGTATGGGTGAGCTTCACCTCGACATCATCGTTGACCGTCTCCGCAGAGAGTTCGGTGTAGAAATTAACCAGGGTGCTCCTCAGGTTAACTACAAAGAGGCTATCACCGCTCCTGTTCAGCATCGTGAGGTGTTCAAGAAACAGACCGGTGGTCGTGGTAAGTTTGCGGATATTATCGTAGAAATAGGTCCGGCAGACGAGGGCGTTACAGGTCTTCAGTTCATCGACGAAGTTAAGGGTGGTAACATTCCTAAGGAGTTCATTCCTGCAGTCGAGAAAGGCTTCAAGAACGCTATGGTTAACGGCTGTCTCGCAGGTTACGAAGTTCCAAGTCTCAAGGTCGTTCTCAAGGATGGTTCATTCCACCCTGTCGATTCAGACCAGTTGTCTTTCGAACTTGCAGCACGTATGGCATTCCGCCACGCTTGCCCTAAGGCTAAGCCAGTCATCCTCGAGCCTATTATGTCTCTTGAAGTTGTAACTCCTGAGGACTATATGGGTGATATCGTAGGTGACCTTAACCGCCGTCGTGGAAACATCACCGCAATGGATTCTACATTCGGAGCAAGAATCGTCAAGGCTCACGTTCCGCTTGCAGAGCAGTTCGGTTATGTTACCGTACTCCGTACCATCTCATCAGGTCGTGCAACCAGCACAATGACCTTCGACCATTATGCAGAAGTACCTGCTTCTCTCGCTAAGGAAATCGTTGAGAAGAGCGGTTACAAAGCAAAAGATGAAGAATAAACAACTTATTAACAATAATAGTTATGAGTCAGAAAATCAGAATTAAACTGAAATCTTTCGATCACATGCTTCTTGACAAGAGCGCAAAGAAGATCGTTGAGACAGTGTCTTCAACAGGTGCAAGGGTAAATGGACCTATTCCACTCCCAACCGACAAGAAGATTTACACTATCAACCGTTCTACTTTCGTCAACAAGAAATCAAGAGAGCAGTTTGAACTCAATTCTTACTGCCGTCTGCTCGATATCTATGAGTCAACTCAGAAGACTATCGACACTCTTGCAAAGCTTGACCTCCCAAGTGGCATCGAAGTAGAGATTAAGGTTTCTTAAGTAGAATAATTTGGGGTCCGGTGCAGATGTGTCGCTCCCCGATTTCTCAGGTCCCGTAGCTCAGTTGGTTAGTAGCATCTGACTCATAATCAGAGGGTCATCGGTTC
>JABUTT010000100.1 GCA_021443515.1 Bacteroidales bacterium | reverse complement strand
ATCTGGCTTCTCAGACACATCAAACTGAAGAACACCGCCCTCAATCCCATCGTACTTCTTTGCGTCATCTTCATAACTTTCTCCTTCACCGAATTACTCCACGGAAACGGTTACCTTGCAGTTTATATTGCAGGTATAGTGGTGGGAAACTTTGACGTGCCACAGAGAAAAGAAAGTCTGAAGTTCCTCGATGGTGTAACCTGGCTAATGCAGATTGTGATATTCATAACTCTCGGTCTCCTTGTCAATCCTCACGAACTCCTTGACATTGCCCCTGCAGCAATCGCGATTTCGGTTTTCGTCATTTTGATAGGAAGGCCTATTGCAGTCTTTCTCTCTCTGCTACCTTTCAAGAAACCCGCCTCGTTCAAGGCAAGACTGTTCACAAGCTGGGTCGGACTGAGAGGCGCAACTCCCATCATTTTCGCCACCTACCCTATTGCAGCCAACATTCCTGCCGCAAAAGACATCTTCAATATAGTATTCTTCATTACCCTCATATCCCTCATCCTTCAGGGCACTTCAATTCCTTGGGTTGCAAAGAAACTCGATATGGTCTGCCCGCTTCCGAAGAAAGGAAACGACTTTGGAGTTGAACTTCCCGATGAGATTGACTCAAAGCTATGGGATATAACCATGAACGAAAGGATACTCAGAAAAGGCAATCGCATCAGGGATCTGAAGATACCGAAGGGCACCTTGATTATTATGGTCAAGAGAAATGAAGAATATCTCGTCCCTGACGGAAATCTTGAACTCTACCCTAAGGACAAACTTCTCGCAATAAGCAAGTCCGACCTCGAAGAAGCAGAAAAAGCGCTCGCCGAAGCGGATAGTGAGGCTGATAAAGCAGAAGAAAACAAGGCTTAGAACGCCACAAAAGCCTTCCAGTTCACATTTGCCTCGGCCACAGCCTGAAGTTTCGCCGGAAGATTTGCAAAGAGGTCATAACCGATAAAAACCTCGAGTTGATCCACGGTTATTATGTAGTTGAGATAACTGTCGCCCTTGTAATTTGCCTCCTCCTTAGGCTCAAATATGAAGGCTACGGCAATCGCCCTCTCAATCTTGCCTTTTTCATCCCTTTTCACTTTCAGCGCCGCCTTCCAGAAATAGTTTGGAATTGGGAGGCTTGCAGGCTTGGCGGTGGAGGCGGCAGTAAGGTAATTTATGGTCTCATTTCCACCAACCTTGCGGAAAAGAGGGCCTGTGACAATATATACCGTATCCGTTCCCGAAACCACATTTCTGAGGTCTTCCTCGAGTTTCCCCCATACAGAGCCATTGAAGGCCTGAAGCTGAGGTGACTGATTGGTCACATAGAATGTCTGTTTCTGCATATCAGGATTTCCGCTTCTGTCCGCATTCGGAACATGGTGTCCTCGTGCATAGAGGCCGTTTCCATACTGACTTTGATATGAGCCGCTCTTTACGGTAACCTGGTACTGACGCTCAATATCCGGATGGAAAGCCCAAGGCGGTCTCGGGATTCCCGACATATAATGGCTCGGCGTGAAAGCATAGGCAGACCAAAGAGGGGCAAAAACACTCTTGTCGTAAATTGAAGTATAGTTCCTGCTCTCCCCCGTCCTGACAGTCAGGCGAATGATATTGCCTTCATCAACGCCCTCAGGAAGCCCTTCGGCAGGAAGTTCAAGCCAGCCGGTTATTTCACTCGCCAAGGCTGGTGCATCTTCCGAAGCCTCCATGGCAGGGGTTTCTTCCGTCACAGTCTGAGCCACCACATCGGGACATCTGTACAAGGCTATGGCAGACTGGCTTTTGTAGGTTGCGGATTTATAGTATCTGAATCTTTCCTGACCGGAAGTCTTGTTGTAACGGAGATAGGTTCCGTATGAAAGTATGTCCGCATAACCATCTGCCGTAAAGGCAATTACGTTAATGAAAGCTTCTTTATTGCTTGTCAGAAGGCCATTTGTGGCATTGTCGTTATTGCCTATGTAGCAGCCTGAGGCAGAGCGTATCGTACCCTTCTCCCTATCAATATAGAAGGCTGACTTTGACAAGGCAGAGTCATATAACATATACTTGTCAATAGCAAGGGTTTTACCGTTTTTGGAAACATCTAAAGGCTTCAGCGAGCCGTCAAAGACTATGTTACCCGCCTCATACACTATGAGATACCAGCCCGAGACAAGCTCATCTTCCGAAGTAACCTTATGGAGTTTGGGCAGTTCAATGCCTTTATCCGATGGAGTTTGGGCAGTGGCAGTGAAATTTGCATGACCTATCGGACAAAAAATGAACAAAATACTATTCAGGCAGGCGAAAAATACTGTCAAAATTAACCTTTTCATACCTTTCTCTTTGTTTTGTCCAAAATAGTTTCAAACAAATTTATGCAATAAAAAAATTCAAAGCAAAAATTTCTTAACTTTGCGGCTCTAAATAAAATATAAAAAGCAACCAAATGACAGATAACATTCGTTACATTGGAGTCGATGACACAGATATTGACCTTTTCGAAGGACAGTACATCGTTCCCGAAGGTATTTCCTATAATTCATTCCTGATTCTCGACGAGAAAGTTGCGGTTATGGACACCGTAGATGAGAGAAAGGCAGACGAATGGCTCGAAAAACTTCACAATGCGCTTGAAGGCAGGACTCCCGACTATCTTGTGGTTCAGCACCTCGAGCCCGACCACGCAGGATGCATAGGACTCTTCCACGCAAAATACCCGGCTGCAACCCTTGTAATGACAGCAAAGGCTGCCCAGATGCTGCCAAACTTCTATGAAGGCTTTAATGGAGAAATTATCACCGTAAAGGAAGGCGACCATCTGGCTCTTGGCAAGCACGAACTCACCTTTGTACTTGCCCCTATGGTCCACTGGCCTGAAGTGATGGTAAGTTATGAAAGCAGTGAGAAAGTGCTGTTTGCCGCAGATGCATTCGGCAAGTTCGGAGCATTGAGCCTCACTGAAAATGTGGATTGGGCTTGCGAGGCTCGCAGATATTACTTCAATATCTGTGGAAAATA
>JABUTT010000071.1 GCA_021443515.1 Bacteroidales bacterium | reverse complement strand
AGTGAAGTTCGCAGACTAATCAACGAATATTCCCGCAAGACAACCGCTCATCCGTTCAACGATTACGGCAATGATGTCAAGATAAAGGTTAATGACGATTGTCTTATCCAAAAATGTTCTATTCGAACCCAATATGAGAATAGAAGTAAGGATGTGTTACGTCGTCCTTATAGGGGGTGGACAATTCCTCCGATGAAGTATAACTCCCTTGACGAAGTCGATCCATGGAGTTTTGGTTTGAGAGAGCCTGCAGACTTCATAAATAAGAATACCGTTCTTGAAATTGAAGGTTCGGCCAGCGTTTGTAGATGTGAGGAATGTAACGGGCATGGTCATAATACTTGTTATTCCTGTCACGGAAAAGGCAAGGATGTATGTCCGACCTGTCACGGCGACTATAATAATCTCAGGTGTCCGAGTTGTGGCGGAAGCGGTAAGAAAAACTGCTCGAATTGCGGTGGTAGTGGCTACAATACCTGCAGCCACTGCAATGGGGCAGGAAGTGTCACAATCCAGGTCAGCGAATATAAGTACCATTGGGATTACATCCAGAAGAGGCAAGTGGGAGGATATGAAATGGTGAACAAGACCACCACTTGCAATTATTGCCATGGCTATGGAGAAGTGAAATGCCAATCCTGTGGAGGCAAGGGTAAATTCTCCTGCAGCAGATGCAGCGGCTTCGGTAAAATCACTTGCACCAATTGCAATAAAGGCTACATCATTTGCAAAACTTGTGGCGGTGACGGCAAACTTGTCTGCTCCGTTTGCGAAGGTGAGGGACGGAATGAGTTTCGCTATGTGGTGAAAAGATTCCTTAATCAGGAAACACTTACCTCTTTTATCTGTGACCCTCGTGTGAGGGAATTTGCCGAATCCTACGATTTAACTTTGTCCGGAACGGATTATAAGGTTCGCAAAAAATCTTTGGATGATGATTTGTGCCCTGAGAATGTCCGTTGCAGTTCCGCTCTTTCCAAACTTTTGAGAAAAGCCGACCCCGACAGCGGTATCATTCTTTTCCAGGAAGCGACCGTAGAGCATGCAGAAACGACTTACATCGAATATGAATTCAATGGAGAGACATTCATCGGATATATCTGTGCGGGCACTTTCTATGCAGATGGAAGTCCTATCGACAAATGGTCGTCTGAACTGCTGGAAAAAGCGGAAAAGAAGATAAATAGAGGTAGCAGTGCGGGATCCATCCAGATGCTCGAGACGGCGAAAAAGGCAGGAGCGGACAGTTTCACTGTTGAAACCCTTCTAAACAGGGCCCGCACGAAATTGGGGAATATGAAAGATGCCGGTACCGGCGTTGCTTTTTGGCTTGTGGCGCTCTTTGTTTCTCCATTTGTCTTCAATTTCTACCAAAAACTCAATCCGGTTGCTCCTTGGGCCATTGTCACGAACAATCCTAACTGGGCTTTCGCTCAGATGGTTCCTATAATTCAGACCTTGTTATTCCTTTTCTTTGCGCTTATATTGAGAATTTACCTCAGTACCATAACCACCAGTAAGGACTATTCGAGTATCTGGATATATTTTGCCAGAGGATTCTTTGGCTTCTTGCTCTCGGCGCTGGGGCTGTTGGCAGGTCTTTTCGTGGTAAACTACTTGGGAGTCAGCATATTGACCACATTCATCTTCGGCATCATACTCTATATCATCCTGTTCTGTATAGGAATGGTCGAGTTAATAATACACTGGATAAGTAGCTGTTTTTAAGTATTTTTGTAATACTTAGAAGCAGTAAATTAACTGCTTTACAATTGACTTGCGATGAGGTCGAGACAGGTGTCGATGCCTTCGGTAGCTGGTTTCCTGATATGGGTGAAATCGTATGCCGTGTAATTGGGCTCGCCTGGGTCTATGATGTATTTCAGAGCATAATTTGAGGCATATCCGATATAGGATGCGGCAGGATAAACCTTTAATGAAGTGCCGATAACCACAACTATATCTGCCTCTCTCAATGCTTTCTCCGCCGCCTCAACAGCCTCTTCAGGGAGGTATTCTCCAAACATAACTATTGCCGGACGTTCCTGAGAACCGTCAGCAGCCTTGTCCCCAACCTTAATAGGAACATTCATCGGCACATTCCTTATACACTGTGGGTCCATGCGCCTCAGGGAAGATGTCACCTTGGCAAATTCTCCGTGGAGGTGAATTATCTTGGAAGAGCCGGCCCTTTCGTGAAGGTCGTCCACATTCTGCGTAACCACGGTGACATCGTGATTCTGCTCAAGGGCAGCAATGATTTGATGGGCGTGATTAGGCTGAGCATTATAAATTTTCAGTCTCAGATTGTTAATAAATTCCAGTGCAATCTCGAGATTTTCAAAGAACCCCGATACGCTTGCCAACTCCTCGGGATTGTGATTCTTCCAAAGTCCATCTTCATCCCTGAAAGTAGGAATACCGCTTTCCTTACTAATTCCCGACCCCGTGAAGAATACAATCTTCTGTCGAGGAAACCCTTCCAATAAATTCATATATCCTCCTTCTTTATGGTGCGAAGATACAAAATAGTGCTGAGTTTCAAGCAATAAAATCTATGCTTCTTTCTGACTTTTTCTTGTCCTCTGACCAAAGTTCTTGTCTTTATGCCCAATGTTCTTGTCAAAAGTTGCAAGGCGGCAGGAGTGTGGCTATATTGTGGGCAAAAAAGATATGGGCTATTATTTGAATCCGAATGTTGATAGGAAAAGTACGCAGTCACTGGGAAGGAAGGGCGAGGACATCGCAGTAAGTTATCTTGAAGGTCTCGGGCATAAGGTTTTGGAAAGAAACTGGAGATGGTCACATCTTGAGATTGACATCATTACATACGATGAAACGGGAATCCATATTGTGGAGGTGAAGGCAAGCCATTTTGCTCCGGTGCTGGAGCCTGAGAATAGGGTAAACGAAATAAAGCGCCGCAACCTCGTACGTGCTGCGAACGCTTATCTCGTAAACGGCTGTCCCGACTATCTTTATGGGGCAGAAATCTTCTTTGACATTGTTGCCGTCATCTTCAACCCAAGCGGCACCTCCAGTGTCAAGTACTTCCCCGCCGCCTGGAT
>JABUTT010000078.1 GCA_021443515.1 Bacteroidales bacterium | reverse complement strand
TCATATATGTTCTTGAAATCGGCAATCCTTTCCTTATAATATTCATCGTCATAGAGGTCGGTCTTGTTAAGTACAATCACTGCCTTGACTCCATAGACCTCGCAAGTGAGAAGTATTCTGTCGAGAAAGGGGAGTTTGACCTCCGGAAAGTCGAGAGTCACAACGATGAAGGCTCTGTCGACATTAGCCGCGATAATATGTTCCTTCCGGGAAAGATTGGCAGATTTCCTTATTACGTAATTGCTGCGTGGATGAATTGAAACTATTGTTGCGGGATTGTGTTCACTGCAGTCTTCGGGAATTATGCACTCAACTTTGTCACCCACAGCCACTGGATTTGTGGTGGAACCTGCTTGTATCCTGAGATTTCCCTTCAAGACGGCAGGGAACTGTTTCCATTCGGGCAGTTCGCTGAGAAGATAATGGCTTCCTGTGTGTTTGGTGACTGTATATGGCATATTATTTTTCTCTTGAAAGCAGGGATTGGGCGTAACGTTCAAGAAGTTTGGAATTCACTCCGTTTAATCCGAGATTCGCAACAAAGCCGAGTGCAATGTCGTTGTAGGACTTGATTTCTGCGAGGGCATCTTCTGAAATGCCATATTTGTCATACACGGCCTTCACTGCCTCAAAACGCTTCTCGGCAGGTTGGTTTATTGCCTCGAGAGTCTCTTCAGGGGCCTTCTCAAAACTCTTTGTCAGGAGCCAGGTCTTTTTCTTGTTTTCAATGTCCCCTCCAATTTTCTTACCAAAGACCTTCACGTCTCCGTAGGTGTCGAGCCAGTCGTCTGCAATCTGAAAGGCGATACCAAGGTTGTAGCCGAACTTGTAGAGGAGATCCTGCTGCTCGGCGTTTGCATCAGCGAGAAGGGCACCCATTTTTGCGGCGCAGGCAATGAGAACGGCGGTTTTAAGGGCAATCATTTCGGTATATTGCTCCATAGTTACCTTCTCCTCACTCTCAAATTCCATATCGAGTTGCTGTCCCTTGCACACTTCGTCTGCAGTCGTGGTAAAAAGTTTCATCGCATCGGCAATGTGCTTCGGCGCGACGGAGGCTATTCTGCGATAGGCATCGATGAGCATCACATCTCCCGAAAGAATGGCTGTGTTCTCGTTCCATTTTTTCCATACCGTAGGCTTGCCGCGGCGGATAGGGGCGTTGTCCATGATGTCATCGTGCATCAAGGTGAAACTGTGGAAGATTTCGAGTGCCTGAGCCGCGGCAATGACCTCACTCGTGAGGACATCCTTGAAAATCGAGTGGGTAAGCAGGGTAAGACGTGGCCTTATTCTCTTTCCACCGATTTCAATCATATATTTCAGCGGAGCATACAGGCCCGCCGGCTCCTTCTCGAATTCTATTTCCGAGAAAATCTCAGCAATTTTTTCTTCTATACACAGTTCTTTGTTCATTTTCTCTTTTTTCGCCCTGTTTCGCTTGTATTCGTCAGATGGATTGGACTTCGCCAGTGCCGTTTGTACTAACACACGCTCGCGTTTGACACCGTTTGGCACAAAGATACGATAAAATACTTATCTTTGTGCTATGATTTCGAAAGGATTGGAAATAATGGCGCCGGCAGGCAATTTTGAATGTCTGCAGGCGGCAATACAAGGCGGTGCTAACTCTGTGTATTTCGGAGTCGGCCACCTCAATATGCGCAGCCACAGTGCAAACAACTTCACGATGGACGACCTTGCGCAGGTCTGCCGCATCTGCTCTGAGGCAGGGGTCAAAACCTACCTCACCCTCAATATTATATGTTACAACGATGACCTCGAGGAGATGGAGCAGACTCTCATCAAGGCTCGTGAGGCAGGCATAACTGCGGTAATTGCCTCGGATATGGCAGTGATAATGTGCTGCCGCCGTCTCGGTATAGAAGTCCACATTTCCACCCAACTCAACATATCCAATTCGGAGGCCCTTCGCTTCTATGCCCAATATGCAGATGTCATCGTGCTTGCGAGAGAACTAAATCTCTGCCAGGTTCGCAAAATCAAGGATATAATCGAGAGAGACAATATCTGCGGGCCGTCAGGAAGGCAGGTAGGCATAGAAATGTTCGCTCACGGAGCCCTCTGTATGGCCGTTTCGGGCAAGTGCTATCTCAGCCTGCAGGCTTACGGAGCAAGTGCCAACAGGGGAGAGTGCTATCAGATTTGTCGCCGCGGCTACGAAGTCACAGACCTTGAAACGGGGCAGAAGCTGGTGGTGGACAACAAATACATTATGTCGCCCAAAGACCTCTGCACCATAGAGTTTATGGACAAAATCATCGAGGCAGGAGTTACTGTTTTCAAAATTGAAGGCCGTGCCCGTAGCAGCGAATATGTCAAGACCGTGACGAGGGCTTACAGGAAGGCGGCAGATGCAGTTCTTGCAGGCACATTCACTCCCGAGTTTGCCTCGTCGCTTAAAGAAGACCTCGCCCGAGTGTTCAACAGAGGCTTCTGGGATGGCTATTATCAGGGTGCAAAGATGGGAGAATGGTCATCGGTCTATGGCTCCCATTCAACCGAGAAAAAGGTTTATTCCGGCAAGGTTACAAACTGGTTTGACAAAATCGGCGTTGCCGAAATACTCGTGGAATCCGCCACGCTTTCCGTAGGCGACAAAATCATAATCACTGGCTCAACCACGGGCGTTGTCGAAATGACCGTTCCCGAACTCAGAGAAGACCTCAAACCTTGCCCTGCAGTGGCTAAGGGGGGGCTTTGTTCGATGCCTGTGAGCCGTGAGGTATTTGAGGCGAACAATGCTCCTTTGCGTCTTCGCCGGGGAGACAAAGTATATATTCTAACTTCAGTAGAACCGAAATAACATGTCGGCGAAAAAGATAGGTTCCCTAACCGTAGATGAGCAGATAGACCTCCTTTCCGAAAGGGGAATGCTCTTCCGTGACCCCGATAAAGCTAAAAATGCCCTGTGCAGGATAGGTTATTTCCACCTTAAAGGCTATTGGTGGGATATGATGCTGGAAGCCGACAAGCACCATTTTCGTGATAACTCGTATTTTGAAGAGGTCATTGAGCGCTACCACTTTGACCAGCATCTTCGAAGTATTCTTTTTGATGCGCT
>JABUTT010000060.1 GCA_021443515.1 Bacteroidales bacterium | reverse complement strand
TCAAACAGGGTCTGCATTACATCCGCAAGTGAGCGGGTCTTGCCGAGTCTGCCGGAGAGATACTTCTGACACGCCGCTGCGATCTCAACCGCACACTCGTCTCCACTCTTCTCGTCAAGCACCGTGCGTATCGTCTCACGGAGTAGGCGGTCTTTTGCGGACTTTCGGATTATCTCTGCGTGTTGGACAGCGTTATTAACGCTTGGCGTTAGGTTCATGCAGTTGGCGATGAAGTTTTGTGAATCGGGAACATCCTGTGAAATCGTGTCTGCCGCTATGAGCGCATCGAACACTTCGCCGTTGTTCCTCTTGGCAAGTGCCGCCTCATATATCTTCCGGCACATTGGGAGCATAAAGTCCTCTGCGCTGACCACTCCCATAAGGCTGTCTAACATCGAAGGGTCTATGCACAAGGCACCGATGACGGAATATTCGTACTCCGTCTTGTAGGCGAACAGTTCTGCCGTTCTCTCGTCCATTACCGCCGTTCTCCCTTCGTGTTCTCCATATAGAGGCGGGTAAACTTGTTGCGGAAGTCTCTGCCGTTCAATATTTTCGTTTTCCAGAAGTCATTCAAAACGGCGTACTTCAGAGTATCCTCGATATCGTCAGGGTCGAATCCGTCCTGGTTCTGAATCGCATTGAAGTCTGCCGCCCACGCCTGTTTCGTCTCCTCGTTGACGGACATCCCCGGCACATTCTCCTCGACACTCTTGGCAAGGCGGTTCGCCATAAGGTAGTTAAAGCTGTTCTGATTGAAGTTCGGTTTGGCGGTCTTGGGTGCGTTCAGCTCCGCAAAACCCTTGCACTTGTTAAAGCATATGCCCTCATAATTGCGGGAGATACTGTCTTGAATGACGAGGATAACGGTCTCGTTGCCGAATTCAGTAAGATACTTCTTGAGGATGGAAAGCTGGTTCTTAAAGCCCTGCTCTGTGTATGGTTGATTCTTATCGTCTTTGTAATTCAGCCACTCCCGCATCGCAGAGTCCACCGTAGAGGGCAATTTAGCCTCATCAAGAGCAAGCCAAACCCCCTCACAGCTTTTCTTCTCTTTTTTCTTTGGTATTTCTTTTTTATCTTCTTTTACATCTTGGATTATATCTTTACTCTCTACTCTTAATTCTTCTTCTAATCCTGTATCTAATTCTATATCTAATTCTGTTGCGTTACCTTGCGTTACTGTAACGTTACTTGTAACGTTACTTACAGAGACTTTTTTACCTTCTCTGTGCTTGGCAACCCTTTTTCTGTTCTGTTCACGGATTTTGTCCAAACCTTCAACATTCTGATGGTTTTCCCAATCGTTAATGACTATCTTATCACCATCAATTGTAAGCATACCGAACCGCTCAAGTGTAGACAGGGCAAGCTTTACAGTATTCTCTTTGAAGTCAAGTTCATTGGCAAGCATCTTCGGAGTGTAGGGGATATCTTCAAGCAAGAATATCTCTCCTCCGGCATTGCATTTACCCGCCATCGTTAACAGGGCAATCCATATCAGAATGATGTTATTACCTTCGGGGAGCTTGCGGATGTACTTAATTTTTCTGTTGTCAAAAAGATTCAGAGACAACTTTATCCACTTAACTTCAGACATATTATCACCTCGTTTCGGATGCCCCCGACATTAAAGCCGGGGGCGTATTGGTTCAGAACGGCAGCTCTCCGTCATTGTCTGACAGCTCTCTGAAGGTTGTGGTGGACACATCCTCATTGGCTGTGTTTCCCAGTCCGAGGCTCGTCATCATCGTGTCAATGAGAGCGGCGGGAATGACCATCTCTGCCACGATCTCATAAGTGTCTCTGCCCTTCTTGTTGGACATATACTCATTCTTATTGCAAGTGCCGATAACAAGCACCTTGTCTCCCTTCTCAAGGAACTTCGTGGACAGGAGTCCGTGACCCTTGTCGGCGTTCCAGACCTTGACCCACATCGACTTATAATCGGTGCTGCCGTCATCGTTCTTGACAGGGGGAGCATAGTTGAGATAAAACTCTGTGACGGTCTTATCTCCTCTCTGACTTGTCTGGGGGTCCCTTCCGACAGTTCCGCAGATAATAGCCACGCCTGTGCGATTGTATAACAGCATCGCTTACACCTCCTCAAAGAGAGAGTCCACATCCTGTGCTTCGGACTCATCCTGTTCAACGGGCTTAAACACGCCGTCAACGGCGTTCTGCATCGTTGCCTTGGTAGCTGCGGTATCCTCGTCAAGGTCAATGGGCATCTCGTCTGCCGTGTACATCCCACCCACATCGGAGGGGAATGCCTCACGGAGTGCCGCCACAAGGGCGCACTTGCGAATCATAAGAGCGGGGGAAGTTGCCCACTTCGCCATAGGCTTGCCGTCTCTTGTGACTTGCATACGCTCCTTGAGAGATAGTACAGCCGAGATAGGCTCGATATAGTCCTTGACATAGACATCTGCCCAGCCACCGACAAGCTCCTCACCCTCAAGGACAAGCTCTCCGAGACGGTTCTCAATCTCTCCCTTGCGGTTAATGATGACAACTCCGGCTTTCTGCCCCTGATAACGGGGGTTACTCTGCGCTCTGCGAGTGAACGCATCCTTCGCCGTGAGCATCTGGGGCGGCTGATCGCCGTACTTGACGAGATACGCCTCCTTCTTCCACGGGTCGAGGTTGTTGTGAGCGCACCACGAATTGAAGATGTACGCTTCTGCCTCACTTGCGGCGGGGCAGAAGTACTTCCGAGTAAGTGCTACGGACAGGGCTACCTTGTTGCCGTTTGCGGCAACGAATTCAATCGGAGATTCCATCTCCGTGCTTGCCTGTGGGGCAAGGCTCGTCTGTTTGGTGGGGGTTACGCCGTTAGTGGTTCTCATATTGTGCCTCCTTATATTTTCTTCCACTCGATGCCGATATCGTCATAGAATCGGCGAAGAGCGGTAAGCTGTTCCTTTGTGCCGGTGACCTCAAAACGGTAAGTATAAGACCGTTCCACAGGCTTGGCGGGTATCCATCCGACAGGCGGGGTTATGTCAGATTTCTCTTCTATAGGGTCTAAAACGCTCTCTACTGCGTTAGGGGTGGTTGTCGGTGTAATCACATTGCTTACACTCTCAAGTCGCTCTCTGCGTTCCCTCTCTGCCTCACGGAGTGATATGAGGGAATTATTCTTCTTGAT
>JABUTT010000178.1 GCA_021443515.1 Bacteroidales bacterium | reverse complement strand
TGTCTATTTCGGCTCGTTTGCCAAAGTCTTTATGCTAACAAATCTGCTTGCCATACCCGCGACCACAGTTCTTGTCGTAGTCGCTATGTCCGTGCTTTTAGTGATTATGCTTTTTCCGGGAGTGGATTGGAGTCTCCCTGCATCTGTGGTGGATTTTCTTTGCAATTTCCTCGAAAGGTTGGTGGAACTTCTCTGCTAACGGGTGGAGGTTCTGACCTTCCCGGAGGCAATGAGGGAAATGATGTAGCCTATGGCTGCAATTATGGCTGTGGCGAGCAGGATGTCTCCGGCCTTGAGAACTACCGGGAAGGCATCCACGGCAAAATTACCCGGCATCTTGATGAGTCCGAATTTTTGTTGCAGGAGGGCGAGCCCAAGTCCGAAGATGAGGCCTGTGACAAGTCCGAGCAAGCTCACCAGCCATCCTTCAAGCGTGAACACGCTGCGTATGTCCCTGCCTTTCATTCCCAAGGATGAGAGTGTGGCTATGTCGTTCTTCTTGTCGATGATGAGCATACTCAATGAGCCGAAGATGTTGAATGCCACGATAATCACTACAAATATGAGTATGAGGTATATGGCTGCCTTTTCGTAACGAAGCATCTTGTATAAAGTCGGGTTCTGCTGTGTTCTGCTCAGCACTTCGAATTCATCTCCGAGCATATCCTCAAGTTTCTTCTTGAGTGATGCAATTTCTCTCTCGCTCGTACCTTCGACGACTTTGATTTCCACTGCCGAGAACTCTGAAGGGGAATAGCCGAGAACCTCCTGCAAAATTTCCACAGGCACTATGATTGTGTTCTCGTCTATGCTCGAATTTATCGCAAAAACGCTTGACGGATAGCACTTTACGCTATGAAGTGAGGCGGCGGGATTGGTGAGTGAGATATTGCTCTCTGCATCAGGATAGTAAAGCACCATAGGACTGAGGAAGCGTGGATTTATCCCCATTTTTGCAGCCACACCGACGCCTACGGATGCGTATGGAATCTGACCATGATAGAGATAGAATGTACCTCTGATTATATGCTCGTCAACCGGAAACTCTTCCGCATATATGCTGTCCACGCCTTTCGCCCATACAATGGATTGGTTGCCTTCGTAACTGAGAAACACATTCTCGAGAACGGTGTAGGTGTAGGCGGAAATGGCGGGATTGTCATAGAGCCAGTCATAGACGGGACCTTCCGGAACGAATTTCTTGCCTTTTGACGGAGTTATCATAAGGTCGCTCTCGTAGGAAGACATCATATCCTTTACAATGTCCTCAAACCCATTATACACACTCATTATGACAACAAGGGCGGCAGTTCCAAGTGCCATGCCTATGCTGCTGACGAGGGATATTATGTTTATCACGCTGTGGGATTTCTTTGAAAAAAGGTAGCGTGATGCTATGAAAAACGGCACACTCATAGGTTTTGCGACTACAACGGGGCAAATTTAGATAAAAATAAGTATATTTGCTAAAATTTAAACAGTATGCTTAATCGTAGGATACTCAGAGTTAAGATATTCAAAGTTCTTTACAGCCGTTATATTTGTCCGGAGCTCTCACTCGAAGATGCTCGCAGACAATTAAATCTTTCGTTGGAAGCCTCCAGAACGCTATATTGCTTCATTCTTTCTATGGTGACTCCTCTCACTGCAGTCGCTGCAGAAAGGATTGAGGAACTCAAGAAACTTTCGACAGCCGACAAGAGTGCGATCGACCCCAACAAGAAGTTTGCCGACAATTTGCTTTCAAAACTCCTTGAAAGTGACCCGGACTTTAAGAAAATAGTCTCAAAATACAACTTTCCGTCTTGGTCAAACTATGACCTTTTCCTGAAAAAACTTTACTCGGACATTCTCACGAGGGATTATTACAAGGAATACATAACCTCAGGAAAGTCTTCGTTTGCCGAGGATTGCGCCCTCTTTGCTAAAATTTTCCAGATAGAGTTCGAGGACAGGGATGAGTTCCTTGAAATTCTTGAGACCACCACTCTTGAAAGGAAAAATGCTGATGATGAGGCTCTCTATTGGAATGACGACGCTTTCTATTGCCTCGCTTTTGCATCAAAGATGCTTTCAAAGAGAAATTTCCGCTTCGATCTTCCTCCGATTTTTGCTTCCGATATGAAGCCGGGGAAACAATCAGACAAGGATTTTACCTTCAAGGTTCTTGAAAGCGGATTCATACATTTTGACGAATATAGGGAACTTGTGATGAACCTTCTGCCGGAAACACGTTTCCACGATAAGGTCAATTCCATTGACATCTGTCTCTGCATCACCGCACTTGCCGAAATGAAGGCTTTCTATCCGGAAATTCCTTCCAAGGTGTCCATCAACGAATATCTTGAAATCTCAAAATATTTCGGCAGCGAGCAGAGCACATCGTTCATCAATGGGCTTCTCAGCAATGCCGTAAAATCGCTTGATATACAATTATAAATTTTCAAAATATGAATATTCTTACTTTTACACTTCTTCAGGCAGCCGGAGGCGCTGCACAGCCTCAGGGAGGCGGATGGACAATGTGGGTTATGCTCATTCTCATCTTCGTGGTAATGTATTTCTTCATGATTCGTCCACAGAGGAAACAGCAGAAAGAGGCAGAGCAGTTCCGCAACAGTCTTCAGGCTGGAGACAAGGTTGTCACCATCGGAGGCATATTCGGAACCATTCGTGAGGTAAATGACAACACAGTCCTTCTTACAGTGGATAATGGAGTGACCATAAGGGTCGCAAAGTCGGCAGTCCAGAAGGACTTTACTGCACAACAGTAGTCTGATTTGTCTAAACTGTCACATAAAATTTACGAGACTCTCGGGTTAAGAATGAGGGATTTGGCGGGTTTCGTCATATCTCTCCTTCTGGCTTTTGTAGTATGGGCGATCAACTCGCTTTCCCAGCGCTACACAAGGACTGTTACGACTGAAATCATCGCGGAATCTAACATTCCCGAAAGACGCAACGTCAGCAATGCCCCTCAGCCAATCACCGCGAGAATAACGACCACAGGCTATTCCTTTCTGCGAATGGAAAGAGAGGCTCGCAGGGGTCCGAAGAAGGTGTTCATAGACAAGAGCGCACTCAAGCCTACTGTCAATGAAGAGTACTTTTGGATAAGGACATCCTCAAAAGCCATAACATCAGCCGCAAGGGAGAT
>JABUTT010000155.1 GCA_021443515.1 Bacteroidales bacterium | reverse complement strand
TTCTCGCACATTCTCGCCAACATCCGTTTCAACTTCGTTCGTGAGGATGGCGCAACAGACGAATACACCGTAACCAAGGTCACTCTTGCAGGTTTCCTTCCCAATGGTTCCTGCTCGGTTACAGGCACCTCAACAGGCCTTACCCCCGTTACCTGGACAGTAGGCGGCACTCCGACCAAGACTTTGGAGAAAGAGGCCGAAGATCTGCCGAATGACGGCAAAATCAACGCCCCGAATCCCACCCTCAGCCTTAACGACGGCGATGGTATTTATGTGCTTCCTCAGAACGCTTCAAGCATTGAGTGTACCATCGAGTACACAATCGGCTCAGGCTCAGAAGCGACCGAAAAGACTGCGACAGGAAACCTTCCCGAGCTTCTGTGGGCGAAGAACAAGATATACACATACAAAGTCATACTCGCCGGTGATGATGCCATCATCTTTGCCACTCCTACTGTGGAGCCTTGGGGCGAGGAACTTAATTCTGGCGCAATAGTTATACAATAAATATATTCTGCTTTTGATGAAACATTTTTCAAGATATATAATTTCAGGTGCTTTGACGCTGTTTTTCTTCGGGACTATGAGTTGCTCGAAGCAGGAACAGACTTCGCAGGGCAATGAAATCGACTACACCAAACCGATTTTGCTCAGCCAGATGCTTCAGGCCGAACTTGAAGACGTTGACGCAGATACAAAATCTGCTGCCCTCATATCTTCAATGGCGGGTCAGGAATTTGCCGTATTGGCCTATAAGTATGATATGGCAGGCATCGGCGGCAGCGACGGTACATGGCTCACAAACCGTGCGCAGGCAAAGGTCAATGTGTTTGCAGGGACCACCGGCGGAACTGATTATAATGTTCCTCAAGTTGTGGAATGCTCCGATGGAGGAGTATGCACATACGATGCTATTCAGTATTGGAACAAAAAGATGAACTACACCTTCTTTGCCTACTATCCGAAGACCATCGCCGTTAAGACTGAAGATGGAAGCAACTATACTTCAGACACTATGGGCGCACCATTCATCGAGTATTCTGTCCTGAGCGCACCGGGGACATTGAAGACCTTCTCCGAGATGCAGGATGTGATGACTGCCTATTCGATTGACCGCAACGTGAGGGATGGCCGCGAGGTGAACCTCAACTTCCAGCACCGCCTTTTTTGCATAGCAGTGAAGGCACTGAATATGGAGGAGGAGCCTGTAACCATAAGCAGTCTTATGCTGACTCTTGACGGAATCCAAAACCAGAGCGTAAGGCTTGCCTTGGACCGCTCTCTTGCTGACAAGGTTACGGCGTTCAACCCCAAATCTACGGGGAGTTTCCCTGTAATCAGCACGGCAGCAGAGGCTTACACTGTTCCTAAAAATGAAAAGCATACCGTTTCAGGCGACAACAACATCCTCCTCATTGCTCCGCAGGCAGCGGGTATTGCAACTGAAAATGGTAGCGAGATAAGTGTTTCCTACAAAATTGGATCGGGCGCTGAGCAGAGCAGAACCTCAAAAATCAGAGGCATAGGCAGCATCGATTTTGAGGCGGGAAGAAAGTATTACGCCACTATGACCTTCTCTCAAGGCGGTGTGTTCGTGGAAATCAAGCCTTCTCCAAGGTGGATTGATGAATTCATTGACATTGAATTTGAATAAGATATGAAGAACAGAATATACAACATATTTATTTTTGCTTTTGCGGCCATTTCCCTGCTGAGCTCTTGTGCCAGAGAGTTGGATGTGCCTCAAACGCCTTCAGTTGACGAAAATCTTCTTGTCATCTGCCCTCGCGTGACTGCCTTCAAGGACCAATTTGTGGCCACAAAAGGCAATAAAAGTGGGGAAGAGCAGAAAATAAACACCAGCACCGTCTATATCTTTGACGCCAACGGCATGTGCGTTTTCAAGGAAGTTATGCGCCAGGATGAGATAAAGGTGATTGACCGCCAGACGATTATTTCTGACTATCCTGCTGCAGTCCTTACAAACTGTAAAATCTATACTGTTGCGAATGTCGCCGATGCTTCGTTACCTTCAATCATTGCAGGTCAGGCCGGGGCGGAAGCAACTCTTACAAGCCATATTTTCAATTTCGCTTCCGGCCCTATCTATACGGAAGTTCCTGAAACAGGCCTTCCAATGATGGGATCCCGTTCGGGTATCAATCTCACTACGGGCACAGGAGCGACCACAGGTGCAGTGGATATTGAACTCATCTGTCTTTATGCCAAAATTGTGATTAAACTCGGCGTGAATACCACGCAGACTGCTCCCCAGACTCCGCATTTCGACTTTGGTTCATATCAGTTGATAGACATCGCAAAGAAAGTCCCTGCCACAGAGCCTGCAGGAGAAGATGCCACTCCGACCGCTGTTGCTAATCCTGCTACTGCTACAGACTTCGTGAATTCAGATGTTATTACTTGGGGCGACCCTTCGCTCAGCGGAGCGCAGCAGGTTTCGGGTACCACCAACACCCTGAATATGGTGTTCTATATCCCAGAGTATCGTTACAACAGCGAAGTTGCCTATAGTTCTGCCCTTCCTGCAGAATTTCTCAATGGAGGCTCTGTCAAGGGTGAGTTCCTAAAATACTGCCAAAACTACAAGCCCAAATTCGTAGGCACGGGCCATCACGCCACATACGTTGAACTCAAGGGAGCTTTCTCAGACCATCAGGGACATAGTCAGAATGTGACTTACCACCTTTATCTCGGCCACGACAACTGGCACGATTTCAAGGTTCGCCGCAACTATGAATACACCAACACCGTTACGATTACCGGTATCACAAACTCCAAGGATGCTTCTTCAGGTTCGATTTCCGTTGACCATCGTGTGAGCGTTGAGAGTCCTATGCCTTACAGGGTTTCTATGGAGCGTGAAAGTATGCTCGACTCCCACATCGAGATTCGTCCTATCCGCATTGCTTTCGACCCGGATGTATATTCTTCGGCTATAGTGAACATTACTCCGAATGTCGGCTCGGGCTGGGCAAAACTCGAGCGCAGACGCATTGGAGACGGTACAAATGGAGCCAAAGGAACAACCTACAATGCTCGTGGAAAGAGGCTTTTCTTCTGGGAAGACCTGCTTACAAATTCAACTTACGGTCTTTCTGAGTCAGTTACGGGCGTGGGTACAAGCTCAGGCACCGGCTACAGCACTGC
>JABUTT010000118.1 GCA_021443515.1 Bacteroidales bacterium | reverse complement strand
AGAAGAACCTCATCCCCCGCCGACATAAAGGCACTTGAAAAGCCTCTTGCAACTAAATTCAGGGATGCCGTGTCTCCACTTGTGAACACAATCTGCTTCTCCGACGGAGAATTTATGTAAGAAGCGACGAAACACCGTGTCTGCTCGAGGGCTGCAGTAGCCTCATTTGACAGACGGTGGATTCCACGATGCACATTGCCATTGCTCTCCGAAGACCATTTTCGCCATTGACTAAGTACGGCTTCAGGTTTCTGAGATGTGGCAGCATTGTCGAAATACACAAGTTTCACTCCAGGATAGACTTCCCTGGATAACTGTGGAAAACTGTTTCTAATTTCGTCCTTCATTCGTTGAACTTCTCACGCGTGCTTATACGTGTACGCGCAAAAAAGCCCACAAATATACTGAATTTTTGAAAAATTTTCTAAAGATGAAAGAATTGACTATCCCCGATATTCGAGATGGCGAGGAGTGTGAGGTTGCTTTTTAAGGACATTGTGAACTTTCTTGCGGCTTCCGGCAACGCTCACCTTAATCTCCTTCAGGATAGTATTGACATCTGTCCCGAGCATAAAGGTATAATCTCCCCTGTCGGTAACCCAAGCGCTTGCAGCCTCATCGAAAGAAGCGAGATCCTCGTTTTTAACCTTCATTACAAGCCTTTCACTCTCGCCAGGCAGAAGGGATTTCGTCTTTGAATAAGCCTTGAGTTCGCGCACAGGCTTGTCGTATTTACGACTTTCTGCAGCCTTTACATAAATCTGCGCAACCTGTTTTCCCTCTCTCTGGCCCACATTCTTCACATCCACGGTAATGATTGTTTCCACCCCATTGTTTTCGGCCGTGAAATTACTGAATTCAAAATCCGTGTAACTAAGACCGAAACCGAAAGGATAGGACACAGGCACGTTGAAAGAAGTGTAATGACGGTATCCAACATAAATGTCCTCAGCGTAGTTGGTGTAATGTATCGTCTCTTTTTCTCCGCTTTCTTCAGTCCACGGAGCAATGTTCACAGGGCCTGTGTAATCGCAAGGGAAATATGGAGATGAAGGCACTTCTGCAAGGTTATTCGGGAATGAAACCGGAAGATGGCCACTCGGATTAACCTTGCCCGAAATCAGGTCAGCCACAGCGCTTGCCGTCTCGCTTCCTCCCTGCCACGCCAAGATAATTCCATCCGGAATATCCTTCCAGGAGGCCGTTTCCATAACCATACCTGTATTCAGCACCACAATCAGTTTGCTATAACGCTGCCTCAAATACTCCAACAATTCCTGCTCGTCTTTTGAAAGGCTGAAAGAACTTGTCAAAGCATCATTCCACTCACCTGTAACCCTGCCGAACGTTACTATTGCCACCTCAGCCGCAGCAACTGACTTTTCAATCAACCTCTCAGGTATAACCGGTTGTCCCGGAAGAATTTTCCTTGCCTGTGAGGGTTGTGGATTGGCTTTCATATATTTCTTAAAATCAGTAATATAGGCTTCATAAACCTTCTGTATGTCCTTATTTACGACGAACCCGAGAGACTCGAATGCCTGAGGCAGAGTCTTGACGTATTTGCTATTCACATCTCCTGCACCAAGGCCTCCGGCAATAAGAGAATAACTTGTAGAGCCATAGAGCGCGACCTTCTGTCCCCCGTTCAGAGGCAGGCAATCGGAGTTCTTGAGCAAAACCATTCCTTCTGCACTGATTTTTCTTGCAATATAGTTGTGAGTAGCGAGATCAGGAGTACCCGAATGTTTTGGAGCCTCACCTTTTTGAACCTTCATCCTGTAGGATTTATCCACAAGTTCCAGCACATAACGCACACTGTTGTCTATTTGTTTTTCGGTCAAAGTTCCTTCCTCAAGAGCCTTCACAACCTGTTCATAACGCCAAGGTTTGCCTCGTTGGATAAGATTTTGTCCAGCTTCAATCTGCTTTGCAGAATCATAACCTGCACCCCAATCGGTCACGAGAAGTCCCTTATAACCCCACTCCTTTCGTACTATCGTAGTGAGAAGGTCATAATTCTCGCTTGCGTGAACATTATTTATGAAATTATAAGACGTCATAATTGTCCACGGCTCACTATTCTTCAGCGTGTATTCGAAATTCCTGAGATATATTTCCCTGAGTGCCCTTTGTGAAACCCTCGCATCATTTGAAAGTCGGCTTGTTTCCTGATTATTTACAGCAAAATGCTTGATGGAAGTGCCAACACCCTGGCTTTGAACTCCTCTTACGTATGCAGCCGAAATCATTCCGCTCAGAAAAGGGTCTTCCGAGAAATACTCATAATTCCTTCCACCAAGAGGATGACGATGGATGTTTTGTCCGGGACCGAGGATGATGTCAACTCCGTATTCCCTCGTTTCATTTCCAATTGCCCTTCCAACCTCCTCTATGGCATCATTGTTCCACGTGGAAGCAAGCAAAGAACCTATTGGAAATGAAGTGCACCAATAGTCCTTAACCTCATTTGTGGCCTGCACATTGTCTATTCTCAGACCAGCAGGACCATCACATAAAAGCAAAGCAGGAATACCTACTCTCCTCACAGGGTAGGTTGCTCCCGCATATCCCGGATAAGCCCTTTTAATCGAGTCCACCACAGCCTCATCACCCTCTATCGGTTTAGGACCGAGACCAAAACACAGATGAAGTTTTTCCTCAAGAGTAAGACTTCGGAGAAGGTTATCGATTTGAGCTTCTTTCCGGGCCTGTTCTTTGAGGATTTCTTTCTGTTCTTTTGATATACACCCCACCAAGACGAGAATTGTGGAAACAAAGAAAAATAGACGTCTCATATTTAGTTTATATTGTTTATTCTCAATTAGTTACCTATTAGAATAAGGTAGGTTCAAGTTCTTTGACGTGAAAACTTTTTCGATGGTAGCGACAGTAGCCATAGCGCCTTATTGCCTCTATGTGAGCCGCAGTAGGATAGCCCATATTCTTGTCCCAACCATACATAGGGAACTCCTCAGCAAGTTTCAACATATACTCGTCACGATAGGTCTTTGCGAGAATTGATGCGGCAGCGATACTCGCGTATGTTGCATCTCCCTTTACTATTGTTGAAAGAGGGATTTTATTGTACTCGGTATAAGGCTCCTTAAATGGACGGAACTTGTTGCCATCTATAATTATAGACTCGGGTATGGGTTGCAGACGAACAAG
>JABUTT010000222.1 GCA_021443515.1 Bacteroidales bacterium | reverse complement strand
TAGCTTCCGTGCTGGACAAGAATACACTCCTTGAAGCCCTGCATAATGACAACGCTTGAAACCACGCCCTCAAACACAGCTTTCACAGGCGTTCCCTGAGCCACCGCTATGGATATGCCGTTGCTTGGAGGTAGTGTCACCGCTCCGTGTTTTACCTTCTCGCCGAAGTTTTCCGTGATAGGTCCGTCCACAGGCCACCTCAACATACCTTTTGCCGCAGCGAAATCGCCGGTGAGTTTTGAATCCACATTAGGCCGGTTGCTTGGTGTGGTTTTCTTTGCCGAAGAAGAAATGAGCCTCTTTATTTGGGAATTAAGGGCCTCAACCTCCTTCTTTTTCTGCTTCAACTGGGTCTCGTATTTCTTCTTGTCTTTCTGGAGGGCTGCTATGGTCGTTTGAAGTTG
Source organism: Bacteroidales bacterium (assembly GCA_021443515.1). Classification (GTDB taxonomy): domain Bacteria; phylum Bacteroidota; class Bacteroidia; order Bacteroidales; family UBA932; genus Cryptobacteroides. Next base: position 2,771 of record JABUTT010000222.1, on the reverse strand, counting down.
TTTTTCCTCTTTCTGAAGATTTGACAACTCCTTGGCACGTTCCGCACGGCGTGCTGCCTCCTCGTTTTTAAGCGAGAGCAAGGTTTCCTGCTTGATTTCAAGGTCTCTACGGGCGGACTTTATCATCGCAGCCTGATTGTTGAGGCTTTCGGATATGTTTTTGAAATAACTATAGCGTCTGAATGCCTGGGAAAGACTCTCCGAAGAGAATATATAGGCATACCAAAGGTTTGCATCGCGATTTTTGTAGGCACTCAGGACGAGGCGATTATAATGTGCCTCAAGCGTGTCGAGCCGTGAAGAAAGGTGGTTGGCATCTCTCCTGGCGAGTGTTATATCTTTCTCTATGCGGCTTATTTCCTTATCACTCTCGGCTATGAGCGCCTTTCTGTTATCCACCTTTTTCTGAACAAGGCTGAGGTCGTTCAGAGCATTGCGGTTCTTGCTTTTTGTGGAAGAGAGAATTTTGTCTATCTGGGCTATTTCTTTTTCGAGGCGTGCTTTTTGGTTCTGTTTCGACTTGAGGCTCTGCGCAGAAAGACTCCCCACCGAAACGACGGAGAGGATAAGGACAACGACTATGAAGAGTCTATTCTTCATTAGGAAGTTGCTGAGCGAGTTTATAGTAATAATCTGCGAGAGTCTTGTCGCCCAAGGCTGACAGACAATCGGCATAGTGAATGAGTATTTCCTTGTGGTCTTTGCCTCCACATGCCATAGCCTTCTTGAAATAAGCCTTAGCATCTTCCGCCTTGCCCATAACATAGAGAATGTATCCGGCAGTATCGAGATAGGTAGGATTTTCAGGCTCTACCGTCAATGTTTTGAGGCTCATCTCAAGCGCCTTTGGAAGATTTTTCTTTTTCTGCGACAGATAGTAGGCATAGTTGTTCAAGGCAAGAGTGTTTTCCGGGTCTTTTTTAAGCACCTGTTCGTAGCATTTACAAGACTTGTTAAAGTATGACACACTGCCTGTTTCTTTATATTTTTGGAAATATAACTGACCGAGATTATTGTAAGCCTGTATTACGATTTCCGGATTTTTCCCTTTCGACATATACTTATACAAAGATATTGCCTTGTCGGTCATATCGTTCAAATAATAATATGCCCCGAGAAGTTCAAGATATTCCACATACTTGAACTTGGCAACAGATTCTTTCGCCACCTGTTCGAAATCATCCTCCCAACGGCGAAGTTGATAAAGGAAGGTGAGATAGTCCAATGCGCAGCCAGGATTGTCCGGATGAAGCAACATATTCATTCTCACGGAAGCCACTGCATTGTCAATCTGATTCGTAGAGTAATAATACCCTGCCGCAGTCACAAGCACCGTCGAGTCAGCCGGATTTGCGCTGGTAAGAGTCTGCGTGAGATCGTTGAAGTCGTTGATGTGGTCGGCTATAAACTCGGGGCGGACGACGGCAAGCGTTCTCTTGTAAAATTCGGCATTAAGTTGCGGTGGTGTCTCCTTGTCGGCAAAACATTTACGCAAAGTCTGGAAATAGGCATCATACTTTCCCTGGTCATAGTAACCTTGGGCAATGCGGAAGTCTATGGTCTTGTCGGGATTGTCGGTTTTCTTCGCATTTTCGAGACAAACAAGAGCAAGGGAATCCTTTCCTGCCGACATATATACTTCAGAGAAAAATATCCATTCGTCAGGCTCTATCTGTCCTTCTTCCGCACCTGCATAATATTCCCTGAGAAGAGCATAACCTTCTTCCTCCCTGCCAACACTTTTCAGCAGATTAAAGCGAATCCGGATTGTATTGGGGTTCTCGCCGTATGCCTCCTCAATATGTTTCACAGCTGCCAGAGCCTTATCAATCTCACCTTTTTCTGCATAGAGGGTATAGAGCAGAAAATAGGAGTCCGTACGCTTCGGATAATTAACAGCAAGATCTTCAAGGAGGACAATCGCCTTGTCCTTGGTATTAAGCCCCACCGAATAAACAGATGCTAAAATCTGAGAATAATAGTAGTTGTTCGGATCAAGGCTGTGAGCCTTCTCAAAGTAAGTCAAGGCCTTTTGAAGATTTCTCATTGAGTAATGGCAAAGACCTCCATAATAGTAGGAGGCATCATCAAGAGGATTTACGTCTATCAAACCGTCAAAAAGCCCCAAAGCATCCTTATACTGACCGAAAGAGTACAATGTCACAGCCGACACAAAATACCTGTTTTCTTCGGACTTTCTAATCTGAGCCCCAAGACTAAAGGAAAAAATCAAGGCCAACAGGCCCGATAATGCTATTCTATATATTCGTGTTCTCATCTTATTAACCACAAAATTAACGATAAAAATCATATCTTTGTTTTTTATTGCATTTATTTGTCACATTTTTAGACAAAGTTGCATCTTATTTATTGCGTAACCCTATGACTTCTGCACAAGTTATGCCTGATATCTACCGCCCCCTGGTAGAAAAATGTCAGAAAGGCGACAAGAGAGCCCAAGAAGAGCTCTACAAAGCCTTGTCAGGCAAAATGTATGCAGTTTGTTTGAGGTATGTCGGACAAAATGATGCCGAAGATGTGCTTCAGGAGGGTTTCGTGACGCTATTTGAAAAATTGGGTTCATTTAAGAGCGAAGGCTCGTTTGAGGGCTGGGCAAGGAGGGTGTTTACCACTACGGCATTGATGTTTCTCCGCAAGAATGATGTCTTGAAACACAGTGAGGACATCACAGAAGCCTACACTCTTTTTGCCAAAGAGCCCGAGCCTGCAAGTGCTTTGAGCTATCAGGAGATTCTCAAAATAATGGAATC
>JABUTT010000079.1 GCA_021443515.1 Bacteroidales bacterium | reverse complement strand
AGGGGTGGAAAGCAGATGGATACCACAATAAGCCTTCGTGTGAGCGACTTTGCGGTAAAGAAGAACATGATACAGACGCTCTCCTACAAGGAACTCAACGAATACATTGCAATTCAGCAGGAGAGGGGAGACGAAAATATGAAAAACTCCCTCATAGAGAAGCACCAGAGATTCTCGCTTCCTTTCTCCGCATTCATTCTCACCCTCATAGGTGTGAGTCTTTCTTCGCACAAGCGTCGAGGTGGCATAGGTTGGAATATAGCCATAGGTATAGCATTGAGTTTCAGTTATATACTCTTTATGAAGTTCAGCGAGATGTTCGTGTTTACCGGGGCTATGCCTGTTGGACTTGCCATCTGGCTGCCGAATATCATATTTGCGTTCATCGCGGCATTCCTGTATAAAATAGCACCTAAATAATATGTCAAAAGCCTTTATTTTTTTAGCACCCGGCTTCGAGGATATGGAAGCCATAGCCCCTATCGACATCCTTCGTCGTGGAGAGGTTGAGGTCGAGATAGTCGGTGTCACCGAGATTGCCAATGATTCGTCTCACGGCGTTTGCGTAACCTGCGACAGCGAAATCGATTATATGGAGAGCAATATCTCTCCTGAGGATGTGCTAATTTTTCCCGGCGGACTTCCGGGAAGTAGCAACCTTGCAGCCGACAAGAATCTCGTGGGCAAACTCAACAAGCACTATGGCAACGGCGGACGTGTGGCAGCTATTTGCGCTGCTCCCGCCCTCGTGCTCGCTTCTTGCCTCAATTACATAAAGGAGGGGACTCGAATGACCTGTTATCCGGGCTTTGAGAGCGTACTCGAGGAGCATAATGTGACTCCTGTGAATGAGGGAGTAGTGGTCTGTGAGAATGTGATTACTGCCAAGGGACCTGCCTATTGCATCGAATTTGGTCTTGCCATTCTTGAGACAATCAGGGGTAAAGAAGCAGCCGAAAAAGTTGCAAAGGGTATTTTATTAAAATAAAATAAGATAGAAATACAAGAGTGAATCTCCGCCGAATCTTATGTGGTTCAGCGGAGATTTTTCCGTTTTTTTTCCATACCTTTGCTTTTTGATAGTTATAAAAATAGTTGTGAAACGATTAGGATATTGCATAGCATTTATATTGTTGTCGGGAGTCATCTCTGCACAGAACATAGTTAAAGTCAAGGGAAAAATCACATCTTCAGATGATTCCCAGCCACTTATGGGGGCTGCCGTAATTGCGCCTTCAGGCAATGGAGCTGTCACGGATTTGGATGGAAACTATGAGTTTACCTGTGCTTCAGGAGATGTTTTGACATACTCTACCCTGGGTTATCAGGATCAGAAATTCACTGTTCCCGAGAATGTCCTCGAAATCATTCACGATGTAATTCTTGAGCCGGAGGCAACCCAGCTTGACGAAACTGTCGTTGTGGCATACGGCGTGAGAAAGAAAGGTACGATTGCCGGTTCAGTGTCGGCAGTCAAATCCGATAAAATTGCAGATGTGCCTGCAGCAGGTTTCGACCAGGCTCTTCAGGGACAGGTTACCGGCCTTACGGTTTTGTCCAACACAGGTGAGCCGAGCGAGGCTGCGACCTTCCAGATTCGTGGTACCAACTCCATAAATTCGGGAACTGCGCCTCTTTTCATCCTCGACGGAGTGCCTATTTCAAGCAACGACTTCAATACCATAAGCCCTAACGATATCGAGTCCGTGTCTGTGCTCAAAGACGCTTCCTCTTCATCAATCTACGGCGCCCGTGCTGCCAATGGTGTGATTGTGATTACAACCAAGAGAGGAGTTGACACCGACAAGGCAAGAATCAGTTTCAGGGCTCAGGGAGGTTTCTCCCAGATTGCTCTCGGAAAGTGGAATCTTATGAACACTCCAGAGCGTATCCAATTTGAAAAGGAAATCGGCTTGGATGCAGGCCAGAACTACGATATTCTTTCAAAAACGGATGTAAACTGGCTGAAGGCTGTCTTCAACAGTACAGCCCCTCTGCAGAACTATGAACTTTCGGTAAGTCGTGCGAGCGACAATTTCAACTATTTCATAAGTGGAGGCTTTTACGACCAGAAAGGTATTGCCCAGGGCTCGACTTTCCGCCGATTCAACTTCCGCGCAAATGTCGAAGGCAAGATGAATAGGTGGCTCAGGATGGGCACGAACACAATGTTTGCCTTTGAGAGAATCGAGCAGGCGGATGAAGGCAGTTATGCCCTCTACACTCCTATTTCAGCATCCCGCTTCATGCTTCCTTACTGGAATCCTTTCCGTGCCGACGGCTCCATCGCTTCAAGCAAGGACGGCAGTTGGAAGGGCACTACGCTCAATCCTATCGAGTGGATGGACAATAATCCTCAGGTTGGAAAGAAGTTCAAACTCATTGCCACAGCCTTTGCGGAGATTACCTTTATGAAGAATCTCAAATTCCGCACTCAGGGAGGTGTGGACTACACCAATTCTACAACCTTTATGCGTTCCTTCCCAAGTTTTACGGGAAATAACGGAAGCGGTGCGGCAGGAAGGGCAGCCTACACTTCAACCAACCTCACGATTACCAACACCCTTACCTATAATTTCAATGTAAATTCCGCTCACGAATTCAACTTCCTTATCGGACAGGAGGGTGTGAACTACACTTCAGAAGGCTTCCAGGCAATATCAGTGGGCCAGAACAACGACTTCCTCACCGACCTTTCTTCAGGTACGAGGGTTTCATCCTGGGCAGACTCCAACTCAAGTTACAGTTACCTTTCCTTCTTCGGCAGGGGAGAGTACAACTATGCAAATCGCTATTATGCCGACTTTTCGGTCCGTGCTGACGCATCTTCACGCTTCGGAAAGGGGTCACGCTGGGCTGCTTTCTGGTCTGTGGGCCTTATGTGGAATGCCCGCAACGAGAGTTTCCTCCGCGACAAGACCTGGCTCACAGATGCACGTCTGACCTTCTCTACCGGAACATCCGGCAACTCATCCATTCCTAACTACGACCACCTCGCCCTTGTCGGTGGTGGAGTGAACTATGGTGGCGAGGCAGGTATCTACCCGGCTCAAAGGGGTAATGAAAAACTCAGTTGGGAGAAACTCTGGACAACAAATATAGGTCTCCACCTCGGCTTCTGGAACCGTCTCAACCTTACGGCGGAGTTCTACAACAAACTCACTACCGATATGCTTATGGCAGTGCCTGT
>JABUTT010000103.1 GCA_021443515.1 Bacteroidales bacterium | reverse complement strand
TTCACATTGGGCTTGACGGCAGCTTACAACTTCGGAGACGGATTTGACGCACTCGGATTCACTCCAAAGCAACATTTTTACATAGCCCCGGTCTTCAGCCTCAGTTTTTAAAAAATAAAAATTATGTCACTTAAATGCGGTATCGTAGGCCTTCCAAATGTAGGCAAATCAACACTCTTCAACTGTCTTAGTTCAGCAAGGGCCCAAAGCGCAAACTTTCCTTTCTGCACCATTGAGCCGAATGTCGGCAGCACAACCGTTCCGGACGAAAGACTAAACGTCCTCGCAGACATCTGCAATCCAAAAAGGGTGATTCCGGCGACTGTCGAAATCGTGGACATCGCAGGTCTGGTGAAAGGAGCATCAAAGGGCGAAGGACTCGGCAACCAGTTCCTTGCCAACATTCGTGAAACCGATGCAATTCTTCACGTCCTCCGTTGCTTTGACGACGACAACATCGTACACGTGGATGGTAGCGTTGACCCTGTTCGCGACAAGGAAGTCATCGATATGGAACTCCAGATCAAGGATTTGGAAACCATCGAGTCTCGCCTTGCAAAATGCGTGAAGCAGGCGCAGGTTGGAGACAAGGCCGCAAAAAAGCAGGTGGAAATTCTCGAAAAATACCGCACAGCCCTCCTCGCAGGACGAAACTGTCGCAGCGTGAAGCTCGACAATGCCGAGGACATCGCCCTTGCAAAAGGCTTTTTCCTTCTCACAGACAAGCCTGTGATGTATGTGTGCAACGTGGATGAGGCCTCGGCTTCAAGCGGAAACGCCTACGTGGATGCAGTGCGCGAGGCAGTGAAGGACGAAGATGCGGCGGTTATGGTTATTTCCGCCAAAATCGAGAGCGAGATTGCAGACCTTGAATCGTTTGAGGAAAGGCAGATGTTCATAGAAGAACTCGGACTCCCCGCTTCAGGTGTTGTGCGTCTGATTCAGGCAGCCTATTCCCTCCTCAACCTCCAAACCTATTTTACCGCAGGTGCTGACGAGTGCCGTGCGTGGACCATCCACAAAGGCGACAAGGCCCCAAAGGCTGCCGGAGTCATCCACACAGACTTTGAAAAAGGCTTCATCCGTGCCGAAGTCATTAAATACGAAGACTTTGTAAACTTGAAGAGCGAAGCAGCCTGCAGAGCCGCCGGCAAAATGGGCATAGAAGGAAAAGACTATGTCGTTCAAGACGGCGACATAATGCACTTCCTGTTCAATGTGTAGAAATGAAACAGCCTCTTAAGATTACTTAGGAGGCATTTTTATGGCTACTTAGAGCTTTTATCCCCTATAATTTCTTAAGGCTTTTTGGAAGGCAGGGTCTTTCATTTTGCGCATTGCGAGGGTGGTGTTGCTGAACTGCTTGAGAAGTTGATTCACTTCCACCATTGTTCTGCCGCTGCCTGATGCAATTCTCTGTTTGCGGGATAGATTGAGACATTCGGGATGCTCCCTTTCGTATGGAGTCATCGAGAGGATTATTGCCTCAGTCGGCTTGAAACTGTCGTTATTCACATCCACATCCTTCATAGCCTTTCCCACACCCGGAAGCATTGAAGCAAGATCCTTGATGTCGCCCATCTTCTTTATTGCCTGAATCTGGTCGTAGAAGTCCTGAAGAGTAAACTGATTCTTTGCGATTTTGCGATTGAGTTCCCTTGCCGTCTTCTCGTCGTATGCCTGCTGCGCCTTTTCAACGAGGCTGACAACATCACCCATACCGAGAATACGGTCTGCTATACGGTCAGGATGGAAGAGGTCGAGGGCATCCATCTTCTCGCCCATCGAAATGAACTTGACAGGCTTACCCACCACGCTCCTTATGGTGAGGGCCGCACCGCCACGGGTGTCGCCATCCATCTTTGAAAGCACGACTCCGTCATAGTCTATGCGGTCGTTAAACGCCTTTGCAGTTTCTACGGCGTCCTGACCCGTCATTGCATCCACAACGAAGAGAGTTTCCGCAGGATTGAGTTTCTGTTTGAGGGCTGCGATTTCGTTCATCATCGCCTCATCCACAGCAAGACGACCTGCAGTATCGACGATGACTGCCGAGTAACCCTTGCTCTTTGCGTGAGTTACGGCGTTTGTGGCAATTTTCACAGGGTCGTTCACGCCTTCTTCGCTATACACATCCACGCCAATCTGGCCTCCGAGAACCTTCAGCTGTTCGATAGCCGCAGGACGATATACGTCGCAGGCAACGAGGAGGACATTCAGGTTCTTTTTAGTCTTGAGGAGGTTGGCAAGTTTGCCGCTGAAGGTGGTTTTACCCGAGCCCTGAAGACCGCTGATGAGGATGACAACAGGTTTTGGAGCCTTGAGATTTATGTCCTGAGACTCGCTTCCCATAAGGGCTGCAAGTTCATCATGGACAATTTTCACCATCATCTGCGTAGGCTTGACGGCTGTAAGCACGTTCTGTCCGAGGGCCTTTCTCTTGACCTCGTCGCAAAAAGTCTTTGCCACCTTGAAACTTACGTCGGCTTCAAGCAGGGCTTTTCTTACATCCTTAAGCGTCTCAGCGACGTTTATCTCGGTGATTTTGCCTTCACCTTTGAGTATTTTGAAAGAGCGTTCGAGACGTTCCTGTAGATTTTCAAACATTATTTTCCAAAGTATTTGTTAAGCAGATATGCAAGCCTGTAACCTGCATTGCGAAGTTGTATATTCACTATTTCACGAGACTTCTCGATGGTGTCAAGGTCGAGGACAGGCTCGTCATAGTCATTGATTTTATATATTGCAGAGTTGTTGTCGCCACACTCTCGAGCCCAGTCGTAGAGGCTTCCCTTGCAGATTTTCCTTCTTTGGGCAGGGGTGCAGTTGTCAATTATCTCAGCAATTTCGTTTGGGGTTTGGTCAGGGTAAAGCAAGGCGGGGATGCCGTCATAAATGCTGTGGAAGGTAGCATATTCCTTATCGCCGATAGCGCAAGGCCAGAATGTACGGTGACCATCGATGTATGAGTGTACCGGACAGTGGAAATCGCCCGCAAAGTGGATGAGCATTCTCACGTTCATCACCACTGCGGAGTCGGTCGCCTCCCTCCATTTGCCGTCAGAAAGATTGTAATCCACAATCCAGAGTCCAAATATCGTGTCGCCTTTGTAGGCCCTTGGATTAGGGTCATAGTTGTGGTTTTTGTCCACATTATACACGTGCCAGGCAGTAGTGTAGGCAATGTCCTTGTCGTTGCGGTGGTGGTCCATCCACGAAGCATC
>JABUTT010000115.1 GCA_021443515.1 Bacteroidales bacterium | reverse complement strand
CGCGACTGGTTCTTCAATCGTCTTGAACCTCGTTTCGAAAAACTCAGGGCAGATATTTCCCGCCTCAATGAAATCAACTACGAAACCCTTCAGGACAACAGTCTCAACTTTGATGACAATCTCTACAGAAGCATAGCCCCTGAACTTGTGGCTGTGGGTGCAGGTATATTGCTTGCCCTCCTGCTTCTTTACTTCATCATAACCCTCTACATCAATCCTCTGAACCGTATGCTCGAGGAGTTGGACTACAACCGCCGTTACTCCCGTCCTTACAACTATGATGTTAATGGTGACGATGTACTCGATTCTCTCAACAAAGGCATAACCGACCTCACCCAGAGCAATGCAGAACTCAAAAGAAAGGTCAAGTCTCTCACATCACATCTGGAGTCGAAATAAATGAACATCAAAGCCATAGTAATGAATATAGGACGCGCTCTTCTCGTGAGTGCGCTCTTTATGTTCCTGTCTGTGCTTGTGAGCATATATTATGGTTTTGACGATGCCTTCTTTCCTCTTGTAATAAGTTGTATAATCACCTCTATCGTAGGTGCCTTTCCTTTCATCTTTGTGAGGACTGCGGAACCGCTTACGACATTGAGGGGAGGTTATGTGACCATAGTTGCTTCATGGTCGTTGAGTTTCGTTTTCGGTATGCTTCCGTATGTGCTTTACGGAGGAGAATTCACCCTTGCGAATGCCTGGTTCGAATCGGTCAGCGGCTACACTACCACAGGTGCCTCCATACTCAACGACATAGAGGCCTTGCCGAAGAGTCTGCTTTTCTGGCGATCCTCAACCCACTTCATCGGAGGCTTGGGAGTTGTGGTCTTTCTTCTTTTGGTTATACCGTCGGCATCTCCATACAAGTCCCGCCTTACAAACCTTGAAATATCTTCACTCTCTCGCGAGGGTTACCGCTATCGTTCAAGTCAGACGGTTACGGTGATTGTTATGGTCTATGTCATTCTCAACATACTTGCCTTTGTCTGCTATATGCTATGCGGAATGACGCTTTTCGAGGCCATAAACCACGCTTTCTCGGTTGCTGCCACGGGAGGCTTCTCCACCAAGAACGGCTCTATCGGCGCCTTCGATTCGGTGGGAGTTGATATCGTGACGATGATATTCATGATATTGGCATCCCTTCATTTCGGTCTCATCTACAGCACGGTTGCAAGTGGTCGTTTCCGAACCTTGTTGACACCTGCCTTCAAGTATTTCATGGGCTTTCTTGCTGTGGCTGTGGTGCTGGTGTTCATATCTCTGAATGTCCATCCTGCGGAAGGCTCGACTGTCGGGTCAAGATTCCTTGAAAGCGCATTTACCGTAGTTTCATACGCCACGACTTCTGGTCTTGGAATAAGCGACAATACGCATTGGCCTGCGGTTGCATGCATCCTGCTTATGCTCGCAAGTCTTCAATGCGGATGTGCGGGTTCAACCACGGGCGGTATCAAGGCGGATCGCGTTGTCCTGGCATATAAGGCTGCCATCGTCCAGATTCGCAGAATGGCAAATCCAAACTCGGTTTCTCAGATTAAGTACGGAAAGGAACCTGTGGAAGACAGCCGCATCCAGAATGTTCTCGTCTTTATCTTCGTCTACATTGCCCTGCTCTTTGTTTCCATTCTTTGTCTTTATGCAATGGGGCTTGACTCGGTTGAGGCTATTTCCGGCTCAATCTGCTCTCTCGGCAATGTCGGATCGGCTCTCGGGGCCATATCCCTTGGAGGAAATTATTCGTCCCTGCCTAATGCAGCAAAACTCCTGATGTCTTTCAATATGTTCCTCGGCCGTATTGAGATTTATCCTTTCCTCGTTGTGCTGGGCCTCATCTTCTCCGGTTCCCGCAAAAAATAGGCTATGGATCTGTATCCCCGCTTTTTAGAAGCATTCCAATATGAACCGACACCTTGTCAGGACGGTCTGTTCAGGACTTTGTCGGATTTTCTCAATTCTCGTGACGGAGATATTCTCGTTGTCAACGGCTATGCTGGTAGCGGCAAGACTTCAGCCATATCCTCTGCCATTTCGGCTCTTACGGCCCTTCACGCGAACTGTGTGCTTCTTGCCCCAACAGGACGCAGTGCAAAGGTGTTCGCTTCATACGCAGGCTTTCCCGCCTACACAATACATAAATATATATACCGTCAGATTACATCCGGCTTCGGTCGCTTCACTCTTGCTCCAAATAAAGCCAAGAATACGGTTTTCTTCGTTGATGAGGTCTCTCTTGTAGGGATAGATTCGCCTACCAAGGCGGACGGAGAGGCTGTTTTCGGTTCCGGCAATCTTCTCAAGGATCTTGTGGAATTTGTGAGAAATGGCACTGACTGTCGCCTTGTTATGATAGGTGACAATGCCCAGCTTCCTCCTGTGGGACTTGACAAGAGTCCTGCCCTTGATGCCGATTTGATGAACTCTTTTGTGGGTGGAGTGAAGTTCTTTACCCTTAAGACGGTTGTCCGTCAGGCCCACGACAGCGGTATTCTCCACAATGCCACCATACTCCGTGAGGCCATCACCTCCTACACCGAACCGGTCCCTGTGAAACTTAATCTCAAAGGCTTTGACGACATAGTTAGAATCGATGGAAGTGAACTTATAGACATGCTCACAGACTCTTATTCGGATTACGGCCAGGAAGGAACTGTAGTTCTTACCCGCTCCAACAAGAGGGCTATAAGATATAATTTGGGCATACGCTCACGTGTGATGTATGCGGAGGATAGGCTTCTTAGGGGAGATTTCCTGATGATAGTCAAGAATAATTATCTCTTTGCGGAGCGGGAGGCGAAGAAGGATCCTTCGTTCAAACTTACCTTTATTGCAAACGGAGACATTGCCCGACTTGAAAGGGTGAGAAATTTTGAAGAACGCTATGGTCTCGAGTTTGCGGATGCAACCCTGACCTTTCCCGATTACGATGACCTTAGAATGGAAAATGTGAAGGTGATTCTCGATGCTCTTGTGAGCGAGTCTCCATCCTTGAGCCCTGAACAGCAGAATGCCCTTTTTGAGGGTGTGCAGGAGGATTATGCCGACATAAAGGTAAAGAAAGAACGCTACAAGGCGATGCAGAACGACCCTTATTTCAATGCCCTTCAAATAAAATATGCCTCAGCAATAACAGCCCACAAATCTCAAGGCGGAGGTTGGGGCTGTGTATATATAGATTACTCTTTCTATGAGGCGGCAAAGAGGGATGGAGGCTCGGGAGCGCCCA
>JABUTT010000132.1 GCA_021443515.1 Bacteroidales bacterium | reverse complement strand
CCGCCGAAAAGATGGTCAGTGAGCCATCCGAAGAAGAGCATACCGAGATTTCCTCCCACGAATTCGAAAACAGCCACCATAACCGCAGCCACACCGATAGACACTCCCTTGCTGCCCGGAAGTATCATCATACCCCAGTCAAGCATTGAGAAACGAATGATATATACACAGAAATTGACTAGAGCAAGCACCCAGATAACAGGATTCTTGAACACCCTCTTGGCGAGGAATGCACGGTGGTATTCAGGGTCCGATTTCTGAACCTTTCCCTCGGGATTGTCCTTGTGGATTTCTTCAAGTCCCACCTCTGAAGGGCTGTCAGGCATACTTGTCCAAATTAGAATTGAGCCTGCAAAAGCAATGATAGCAGGAATGATGAAGAAGAGTCTCCATGCGCTCACTCCGGCAATTTTGAGAATAACGGCACCGAGTATGAAGATGAGACCCGCACCTATACTGTGGGACATATTCCATACGCTCATCTTCGTTGCAAGTTCCTTTGGATGAACCCATTTTGCCATAAGACCGTAAACCGGTGGCACACCCATACCCTGCACATAACCATTGAAAATGAGAATGACTGCCATAACCACAGTGATAGCCTTCAGGAAATCTGGGCCTGTTGCAGTACCGGCGATAAGTGCCGCACACTTGTCAGAAAAGGCATAGCCGAAGTTCAACAAACCCGAGATGGCAAGACCCGTGGCCATAAACTTACGATGACTGCAACGGTCGGCGATGAAGCCGTTCACAAAACGGGAAACTCCATATATTATACCATTGATTGTAAGGAAGAGACCGAGTTGGGTTTTTGTGATACCGAAGACCGCCTCAAGCGATGGCATTGCAGTTGAAAAGTTCTTGCGTACAAAATAGTACATGGCATAACCAAGCAAGGAAACTATTATAACCTGCCATTGCCAGCTGCCGAATGATCGATTAGTTTTTCTCATTTTCGTAAGTTTTATTCTCAATAAGGCTCAAAGGTAATCAAGTTTTTGTAATTTTGCAAAATTGTAGTCCCCCCGCAGAAGTGAAAATCGGCAACATAGATCTCGGAGAAAAACCTGTATTTCTTGCTCCCATGGAAGACGTCACAGACCCGTCCTTCCGTTATATCTGCAAGAAATGGGGTGCCGATATGATGTACACGGAATTCGTGTCTTCAGATGGTCTGGTCCATGACTCAGAAAAATCCTTTGCAAAGTTCAAAACCTCGGATGAAGAGGCTCCGATAGGCATACAAATCTATGGAAGCATACCCGAAGCTATGGTTGACGCGGCAAGACTGGCAGACAGGGCGCAGGAAATCGTCGGAGGACACGGTGCGGATGTCATCGACATCAACTTTGGTTGTCCGGTGAGCAAAATAGCCAAGAGAGGCGCAGGCAGCGGTATGCTTCGTGAACCCGATAAACTCGTTGCAATCACAAAGGCCATCGTCGAGGCCGTTCCCGACAAGCCCGTGACTGTAAAAACAAGGCTTGGCTATGACGAAAACTCCCTTATTATAGTGGATCTTGCTGAGAGACTTCAAGATGTTGGAATACAGGCACTTACCATTCACGGAAGAACTCGCTGCCAGATGTATAAGGGGGAGGCTGACTGGACCCTCATAGGAAAGGTCAAGGATAACCCAAGAATGAAAATTCCCATCATAGGAAACGGAGATATCACCGACCCAGTAAAAGCAAAAGAAGCCTTCGATCGTTATGGAGTGGACGGCATTATGATAGCCCGCGCAACCTACGGACATCCGTGGATATTCAAGGAAATCAAACACTATCTCGCTACAGGGGAAATCCTTCCTTCACTGAGCGTTGTCGACAGGGTTACCCTTGCCAAGGAGCACCTCTCAAAGAGCCTCGAATTTAAAGGGAACAGGGTAGGTATTCTGGAAATGAGGCGTCACCTTTCCTGCTATTTCAAAGGTCTGCCCGACTTCAAGGAAACGAGGATGAGGCTTGTAACCCTGAACGACCCTGCGGAGCTATACTCCACACTTGATTATGTAGCCCAAAGATGGGGCGGATATGAACTTACACAGACACATTCGGTTTATGAAACTAATTGACAAGATATTACTTTTCCCCTACTATCTTACGCTGAAACAAAGGCACAGAAAATATGACAGTGGACGCAAAAAAGTGGCCACTTCGCCCGTAAAGACAATTTGTGTGGGTAACATAACGGTGGGAGGCACAGGAAAGACTCCGCACACGGAAATGATATTGCGTCATCTTACGCAAAGGGATGGAGAGGAGAGTGTGGCAGTGCTTTCAAGAGGCTATAAACGCCGCAGCAAAGGCTTTAACGAAATAGAAAAAATTGATGCAGTCCTCTATGGAGACGAGCCTTGCCAGATTAAGAGAAACTTTCCTTCGGTCGTAGTTGCAGTTGATAAAATCAGGGAGCACGGATGCGAAGAAATTCATCGTCTCCACCCTGAAGTAAAGACTATAATTCTTGATGACGCCTTTCAGTACAGAGCCTTGAAAGCAGATGTAAATATCGTGCTTGTAGATTATTCCAGACCTATTTTTGACGACCATCTCCTGCCTCTGGGACGACTCAGAGACCTTCCTGAAAGAATAGCCTTTGCGGACATTGTAATAGTCACAAAATGCCCTGAACTTTCAGTGGAAGAAGAAGAGTCTGAGTGGAGAAAAAAACTCCATTTGAGAGAGGACCAGAAATTATATTTTACAAGCGTGGAATATATGGGACTCGAGAAAGTTTTTGAAGATGGAGACCCCCACTACAAATATGCCCGAAAAGCCGTCTGCATATCTGCGATAGCCTCTTCAAAACATTTTGTGAATCAAATAGGAAAGGATTACGGTATAGCAAGTTCTCTCTCCTTCCCCGACCATCATTCCTTCAGTCCAAAGGATATCAAGAAAATTGAAGAAATCGGGAAAAAATATCCGTTGTCTATTTTTATAACAACCCAAAAAGATGCAGTTCGACTGCTTGGATGCCCTTTCAGCGAGAACATCCGCAAGAGACTGTTCGCCCTGCCAATCAGAGCCAGGCTGCTTCACAACTTGGAGTATTAGCAAATATTTGCTACCTTTGTGAGATTATGAAAAAGTTTGCCCTAATATTCACTATTTTGTCGGTTTTCTTCATCGGAGGATGTACCGACCCCGCCAACCCAAATAATAACAGGCCTAACACCGAAGAGCCAAGCACTCCGGGAGGCATTGACCCAATCACTCCTGGTGAGAATCCAGGTGGTGAAGACCCAACTACTCCGGGAGAAAATCCCGG
>JABUTT010000170.1 GCA_021443515.1 Bacteroidales bacterium | reverse complement strand
CAGAACAAGGATGTAATGGTTTGGATTCACGGTGGCGGTTTCGTAACTGAAAGTGCCAGTGCATACATGGGTGAGATGTTCGCCTATACACATCCCGATATGATTCTCGTAACTATCGAATATCGTCTCAACTTCTTCGGCTTCACCAACTTTGATGACGTACCGGGAGGCAAGGATTTCGATGGAGCTCAGAACAATGGTATCAAAGACCAGATTATGGCTCTCAAGTGGGTTAAGAACAACATTGCCGGATTCGGTGGAAACCCTGACAACATAACCATCTTTGGAGAATCTGCAGGTAGTATCTCTTCTTCAATCCATGCTGTGCTGGACGAGTCAAACCATATTTTCAACAAAGTCATCATGCAAAGTGGAACTTGTGGGTTCGCGTTACCTGACGGATATACAAAGCCTGCCGCTGCAGCCATGCTCAAGATTTTTGATGCAAAGAATATGGATGACCTTCAGAATGTTCCTATCGAGAATATCATAAACCATGTATATGACATTACCGATGTTCAACGCCTCTATGGTCCTGCGGCTGACGGCAAGCTCATCCCTAAAAACATGGTTCAATTGTATAAGGACGGCAAGGCAAAACATTTGAAATTTCTCATCGGTTACACAGAGGAAGAATGTCGCTATTATTGCCAGTTCTGCAAGGTGGATGACGAAGTGGGTACTGAACGTGCCTTCGCCCGCTGGATGAAGGACCGTCAGGAGAAATTCGAGCAAGAGTTGGCTAATGACCCAAAGAGCAAGGCTGTTGTCGATGAATGTATCGCTTACTGGAAGGGCAAGGGCGAGAATGACACAGACGCCATCGAGAGCGTTATGTCTGAAATCGCATTCGGCATAGGCTCTCTCAACCAGGCTGACATTTGTTCTCAATACAACGACACATACGTGTATTATTTCGCCTATCCTTCTCACGGCCCAGTTAAACGCGCAGCCCACGGAGCAGAATTGTATCCTGTATTCTGCGGCGATGTTCCTGAGGAATTCCAAGTTGGAGACCATCAGAATATGAAGAACCACGTCGCTGAGGCTTGGGAAAGTTTTGCAAAGACAGGCACCCCTACCATTGACGGAGTTCCTGCGCCTAAGTACGACACAGAGAAACAGAGTGTCATCGTATTCGACAAGGACGGCAAAGTCTTCACTCAGGACAATTACCTTACTGAGCGTCACGACCTCCTCCTCCCTCTTCTCAAGTATGAACCTTACATTTTGCAGCTCACCTTCTTCCCTACCAACGAAGAAGTCGTTGAATACTTTGCAATGTAAAAGAGGAATGAAATTATATAAAAAAGCGATGGCCGAAACAACGACCATCGCATTTTTTTATGTCTATTTTCTGCAGGCTGTACAAGATTCTCCCGGAATAGGTTGTATTTCCGTACCAAAGATTTGGGGGAAATGCAAGAATTGCAAGGAAAAGATTTGGGGATTTTGTGGGAATTGTGCAAAAAAGATTTGCGAGATTGATTTTTTTTAACACTTTTGCATGCCGAAATAAACTTTGAGGACCATGATATTCAAAAGAAAGTTATATCAAACACTCCTTGATTGGAAGATCAATCGCGAGGGAAAAACCGCTATTCTTATAGAAGGTCCGCGTAGAGTGGGAAAATCTACTCTCGCTGAGACATTTGCACGAAATGAATACGATTCTTATATCAAAATTGATTTTTCAATAGCACCAAAAGAAGTATTGAGCCTATTTGAGGATATCAGCGACCTCAATTATGTGTTTATGCGATTGCAATTCATCTATCATGTTGAGTTGTTTCCTCGCAAATCTGTAATCATTTTTGATGAAGTCCAAAAACAACCTTTAGCAAGGCAAGCCATCAAGCATCTTGTAAAAGACAGACGCTATGATTACATTGAAACAGGCTCTCTCATCTCCATTAAAAAAAATGTCAAGGATATTGTTATTCCAAGCGAGGAAACCAGAGTCACTCTCCATCCTATGGATTATGAAGAGTTTCGATGGGCATTAGAAGACACTGCAACTATCCCTCTTGTTCGTAAGGCTTTTGAAGAAAGAATGTCCTTGACAGATCCTGTTAATCGTCGGTTAATGCGTGACTTCCGCTTATATTTGTTAGTAGGGGCTATGCCTCAAGCAGTAGAAGAATATCTTGAGACCACCAATCTGAGCAGAGTTGATATAGTGAAACGAGAAATTCTGGAACTCTATCACGCAGACCTCAAGAAAATCGATCCAACCGGCCGAACATCGATGATATTTAATACCATCCCTGCACAACTCAACATAATGCAATGCGTTATCAGGTATCTTCGGCTGATGAAAAAGCACGCGTTAGGCAATCCTTGGGACATATCAGTGAACTCATTGATTCCGGCACGGTAAATATCGCATACCACGCAAATGACCCTTCTGTTGGATTTTCAATGCACAAAGACCCGGAAGTCTTCAAACTTTACCTTTGTGATACGGGCCTTTTCATAACTCTGGCTTTCTGGGATAAGGACTTCACCGAGAACTCCCTTTACCAGAAATTATTGAACGACAAAATGAGCACAGACCTGGGATATGTTTATGAAAATGTGGTAGCACAAGAACTTGTTGCTTCCGGAAATGAGTTGTTCTACCACACATTCAAATCAGAAACTAGCCATCACAACCACGAAATAGACTTCCTCATCTCTAGAGAGAATAAAATATGCCCTATAGAAGTGAAATCTTCTACTTACAAACGCCACGCATCCTTTGATGAATTTTGCAAAAGATACTCTGCCCGAATCCTCCACAAGTATATCATTTACACAAAAGATCTCCGCAAAGAAAAAGATCTCCTCTATCTCCCGACATACATGACGCAGATGTTATAAGGTCTTCTCCGCCACGAATATCCTTCCTCGCATTAAAGAGGTCTGAAATCATACGTTCTATTTCGCAAAAATGAGAAAATTTCATTATTGCGAAGTAGGAGTGGGTTGACTATTGTAGCTAAATTATTCCCAATTTTTAGAGAAGGGGACACTAAAAGAATAACTAATATTTGTAATTCTCAATATATATATATATATATTCGTGCTTGCTATTCCTATAGGGTAGTAAAAAAAATTTGAAAGGCGCTGTAAACTTCCTGTTTTTCGGACATTTTTCGTATCATTGAGAGTTAAAAGTCCGACGTTAAGGATGAGTTGAATGAAGGCTCCACTTTTCATTTAGGTGTTATCCGCATTCGGGTCTTGGCGGTTTTGTTTGGCCGAAATGATAATCGGTAAATTATTTGAGAATTTATTAGACGTTATCAAATTTTTCCTTACTGAAAAGATTAAGCG
>JABUTT010000215.1 GCA_021443515.1 Bacteroidales bacterium | reverse complement strand
GACGAATTCTGTCGCAAGGCAGCCGCTCTCCGTGGTTCGGTTATGCTTGTAGGACCGCTTCTCAGCAGACTCGGCAAGGCATATTTCCCAAAACCGGGAGGAGACAAAATAGGTCGAAGAAGGGTTGACACCCACCTCCTCGGACTTATGAACCTGGGTGCGGAAATGGAGTATGACTCATCCAAGAAGGCATATTTCCTCCGGACAAAGGAAAATCTCAAAGGCACCTATATGTTGCTTGACGAGGCTTCAGTAACCGGTTCTGCTAATATAATTATGGCAGCCTGCCTCGCTGAAGGCAAGACCACAATATACAACTGCGCCTGTGAGCCATACGTGCAGCAACTCTGCAAAATGCTCGTGAATATGGGGGCAAAGATTGAGGGCATAGGCTCAAATCTCGTAACCATAGAGGGCTCTCAGAGCCTCGGAGGATGCTCCCACACCCTGCTTCCCGATATGATTGAAGTGGGTTCTTTCATAGGTATGGCGGCAATGACACGTTCTTCCATCACAATAAAGAACGTTTCCATCGAGAATCTCGGCATAATTCCGGAGTGTTTCCGCCGCCTCGGCATTACCATCGAGGAAAAGGGCGACGATCTTTATGTTCCCGCAAAGGAGAGTTATGAAATCGAGTCCTTTATGGATGGCTCCATACTCACTCTTGCAGACGCTCCGTGGCCGGGCCTCACTCCTGACCTGCTCTCCGTTATGCTCGTTGTGGCTACTCAGTGCAAGGGAAGCGTGCTCATCCATCAGAAGATGTTCGAGAGCCGTCTCTTCTTCGTTGACCGCCTCATAGATATGGGAGCCCAGATTATTCTTTGCGACCCGCACCGTGCCGTTGTCATAGGCCACGACCACAAGTTCACGCTCCGTGCTGCAAATATGCTGAGTCCGGACATCCGTGCAGGTATCGCAATGCTCATCGCCGCCATGAGTGCAAAAGGCACAAGTCGCATAAGCAACATCGACCAGATTGACCGAGGCTACCAGAACATAGACCTTCGTCTCAGGGCACTCGGAGCCAATATCACACGAGAAGAATAGCAAATGGCATCATTTGAACTTGTTTCCGATTACAAGCCGTCGGGAGATCAACCGTCGGCAATCGAGTCACTGACCTCCTCTCTGCGAAACGGAGTGGATGCTGTCACCCTGCTCGGCGTAACCGGTTCGGGAAAAACGTTCACGATGGCCAACACAATTGCAAGGCTCGGACGTCCCGCCCTCGTTCTGAGCCACAACAAGACTCTTGCCGCCCAACTCTACGGCGAGTTCAAGGCCTTCTTTCCCCACAATGCCGTGGAGTATTTCGTGTCCTATTACGACTACTACCAGCCCGAAGCCTACATCCCCTCCACAGACACCTATATCGAGAAAGATCTCAGCATAAATGATGAGATAGAAAAACTTCGTCTGAGTGCAGCCAGCACACTTCTTTCGGGAAGGCGGGATGTGATTGTGGTTTCCAGCGTTTCCTGCCTCTATGGTATAGGCAATCCCCAAGACTTTCACGACCAGACAATCACTCTCCACCTTGGCGATACTCTCAGCATCCAAAGCCTACTCTACAAACTTGTAGATGCACTCTACAACCGCACCGAAACAGATTTCAAAAGAGGCACATTCAGGGTCAGAGGCGATGTGGTGGATGTCTGCATAGGCTATGGCGAGAATGCGGTAAGAATAGAATTCTTCGGCGATACCATAGACTCAATGTCCATAATAGAGCCTCTCACAGGGGCATTCGTAACCTCAATCAACCACATCGACATCTATCCTGCCAACAACTTCGTGACCACTAAGGAGCGTTCTTTGATGGCAATAAGGCAGATTCAGGACGATATGATACGCAGGTGCGAGTATTTCAGGAGTATGGACAGGGGTCTCGAGGCAAAGCGTCTTCAGCAAAGGGTGGAATACGACCTTGAAATGATAAAGGAAATGGGCTATTGTCCGGGTATCGAGAACTATTCGAGATATTTCGACGGAAGAAATCCGGGTGAAAGACCTTTCTGCCTCCTCGACTACTTCCCGGATGATTTTATAACATTCATAGACGAAAGCCACGTCACAGTGCCTCAAATCAGGGCTATGTGGGGCGGAGACCATTCAAGGAAGAACATACTCGTGGATTACGGTTTCCGTCTGCCTGCCGCCGCCGACAACAGACCTCTTACCTTCGATGAATTTGAAAGTCTCACCCACCAGAAGGTCTTTGTGAGCGCAACGCCCGCAGATTATGAACTTCAAAAGAGTGACGGACTCGTGGTGGAGCAGGTTGTCAGACCTACCGGGCTTCTCGACCCGCCTATTGTGGTTCGTCCTATCGAAGGGCAGATTGACGACCTCATGGAAGAAATCCGCAAGAGAAGCGAAGCAGATGAAAGAGTGCTCGTGACTACCCTCACAAAGAGGATGGCTGAAGAATTGCAGGCCTATCTTGGCCGTATGGGAGTCAGAAGCAACTACATTCACTCCAGCGTGGACACCCTTGAAAGAATACAGATAATCGAGGACTTCAAGAGGGGAATGTTTGACGTGCTCGTGGGAGTGAACCTGCTCAGAGAGGGTCTGGACATTCCTTCCGTTTCTCTCGTTGCCATTCTCGATGCCGACAAGGAAGGTTTCCTGCGTTCTGCAAGGGCGCTTACCCAGACCGCCGGACGAGCGGCGAGAAACGTGAACGGAATGGTCATCTTCTATGCCGACAACATTACCGACAGTATGCGTGACACCATATATGAAACCGACCGGAGAAGGGCAAAACAGATTGAATACAACAAACTCCACAACATCACCCCAACCCAGGTTTCAGTCAAGGCGAACACACTGGCAGAAGGCAGAACCCCTGGAGGACGTACTGCAGCGCCAAACTCTTACTCCGAGCCCGTCTATATGCCCAACCCTGATGACCTCGGACACCACGGCGGCTCAATCAGCGTGGGCCTTGGCATCGATTCTCTGCGTGACACGAACTCCGCCTATACCCCTTCCGGCCACATCAAGGCTGATCTCGCCGCCGTGCTTCAGGACCCTATCATACGCGGTATGAGCCGGAAAGAAGTGGAAAAAGCAATAGAGAAAGCCAAGGCAGACATGCTCAAGGCAGCAAAAGAACTCAACTTCACCGAAGCCGCCGCCTGCCGTAACGAAATGTGGGCCCTCACCGAATATCTAAAAGTCTGGAAAAATACTTAATTTGGGTGGGTTTTCTTAGAAACTGTTTGAATTTGATTCAAATTAAGATTTATGAATTATTTTTGAGTATATTTGTGTTCGACTGCGAAGGAGTATAGTTATGCACTATATGACAG
>JABUTT010000164.1 GCA_021443515.1 Bacteroidales bacterium | reverse complement strand
CTGGTAACGGTGTAGCCGTTTACACCATTCTTTGCGGTCCAAGTCCAGTCGCAGTTGTCGAGGAGTTCCTTGATTTCATCAAGGGAAGGAGAGCGCCACTTGCTGCCCCAAGCGGCGGTGGCAGGGTCGTCGACGGCTTCAAGGGTGCTTGGGCCTTTACTTTTGTACTTGGTCATACCATAGTCCGGAGCAGATTCTGTTTGTTTTCCCCATTTGTAGGTGTTCCAAGTGTAATTCGTTTTCACGCTGGTCTCGCCCCAGGCGAAGTATGAGCCGCAGTCAGTCTCGCTCTTGGCTCCCACATTCCAGCTTGCCCACTTCGTGCCGCTCGGAAGGCCAAGGTCAACGGCTTCAACGCCTCCAGTAGGATCCTTCTTAGAGTCCTTCTTAGGGTCATCCTTGCTGCAGGAGAAGGTCAGAATCAATGCGCACGTGGCGCAGAGGATAGATATTGTCTTGCTCATATCTTGGTTAGTTGTATAGTTAATGATAACGTATTACCGACTCGTTACAGGGCGCAGGAGTCCAGCGAAATAGCGCGCTGGATGAGTACATCTGGTCATATCGGTTAGAGCATAGGCGCAGCCATTAGAAGTTGTTATGCTAACACCTTCACACATCGTGGATGCCCAGTAGAATTCGTATTCAGGCAAAAAGATTTTCTTCCCATTGTTGCGGCTTATATACTCCACTCCCTTGGTCGTTTTATTTAGATCGCAATACTTGAGGAGTTCCTCATATTCGGATAGGGTAGGATATCTCCATTTTCCACCCCATTTTTGTCTTACAATGTCATCCTTTGTTCCGGCGAGTCCATCAGGTAATCCCGCTTGTCTCGACACATTTCCGTAATAAGACCTGTACGGATCATCAGTTGATTCAAGAAGGTTCATTGCAAGAGTTTCGCCGCCATAGTTGTTTATAAGAATATTCACCGTAGAAGCGCTGACACCGATATCTAAAAGATAACTCTTCCAATCTAAGTTATTAAGTGGATTATGCGAACCCCAGCCATAAGTGTTTCCGAAATCTTGCGGTGAGGTCGCATCCAAATTACAGGTGGCCCACAACATACCGCTTGGAAGGTCGAGGTCAACAAACTCATGGCCCTGCAGGTAAGGATAATAACTATGAGTGCAGGTAATGGTTATCACATCTTCCGAGCAGAATATCAAGACTGTGAGTGTGATGTCCTCCGGTGTGGTGTTCGCTGAAAGAGGATAAATGGTCAGTGAGCCTCCATCTTTTGTGCAAACCCAATTGGTTTCGTCAGAGAGTTTAAAATTCCATTTTTTCGAGCCGGTACTAACCTGTATTGTCTGAGGTGCGGTTTTGTCCCAATCCCAGTTGAGTTCTGTGGAGGAAACTTCAAAAACCGATTCCGGACCTTTACTGCAGGAATTGAGTAAAAGCAATGCAGACAGAATACAAAATATTAAAATAATCTTTTTCATATTATAAAGATTTTAGATGGCTTGATAATGCAAAAAGGCGACACCGCACAGAGTGCAGCATCGCCCATATATTTATAATTACTTGATTTATAACTACTTATTACCCCCCCCCGAATAAACTTATCAGGGATTGACAATGTGAAATATGAAGTTCAATGTTCATCGTCAAAAAATCTTTTCAAAAAAAATCTTCCAAATGTAGAAAGAATTCAGCAAATCCGCAAAGATTTTTCTAACTTCGGGGACGGAGAGTAGTGAGTATGCGAACAAGCAGGAGAAGTGAAAGCAGGAAGAAGAGGAAGGTGAAGATGCGTCCTATGATGTCGCCGTGGCTGACGAAGAAGGTGATTGCACTGTTGGCATTGATCTCTCCGGTAAGCACTTCAGACTGCCACCAACTTGTCTTCTCAAGGATTTCGCCTCGCTGATTGATGAGGGCCGAAATACCGGTGTTTGCGCAGCGGGCGATGTCGCGTCTTGTTTCAATTGCCCTGAGAGAAGCATAACTAAGATGCTGACGATAACCTGCCGTATTACCCCACCAGGCATCATTGGTAATCACCGCAAGAACATCAGCCCCTTTCTTGACATACTCGGTGCAGTATTCTCCATAAATGCTTTCATAGCAAACTGCACAGCCGATTTTATGACCGTCAAAGTGAAGCACAGACGCCTCCTTCTGACCTATGCAACGTCCCATAACGCCACCGAGACTATTGTCAATCGGCACGAAGATTTTAGGGAATGGCGTCTGTTCCACACCGACAACAAGTTTGGATTTATGGTAAATCTCACTCCCTTCAGGACGAAGCATAATGGCACTGTTGTAGGACTCATACCAATTATCACCGAATGTTTCCCTTGCCACCGGGGAATGCGCCTTGCCTACTTCCACATATTCGTATGTCGATGCTCCCAAAAGTAAAGACGAATTTGGATAAGACCTCAAGAAATCCCTAAAAGCAACCACCGAAGCATTTTCATCAAACCTGTTCAGAACAATCCCTCCCACAAAAGTCTCCGGAGCGATAACCAAAGAATTCTGAAGCGAGTCGGCATCGAGTGAAGGCTTTACCAACTCCATGAAAATATCGTTCTGCTGCCCTTGATTGAGGCTTTCGAACTTCTGGTACGGATCAAAATTCGGCTGGCCGATAATTACTTTAACGGGGTCTGAACTCTCCTGAAAGCGATTCCAAATCACCCCCGAAACAATCATAGGACCAAAAATTACCGAAACCAAACCGATGAAATATGCAGCGCGGGCCTTATTGTTCCATTTGAGGGCGAAACTGCCGTCACTAAGAGCGACCATACCGCCGAAAATCGCAAGGTTGCAAAGCCAAACCCATAGAGTGCCCCCCATTACTCCGGTGTACTCATACCACTGCACGAGACGAATGCTACGGGCGAATGAATTGCCCAATGTCAGCCAAGGCCAGGAAATCTGAACGTCATAATAATGTGCCTCAAAAGCAATCCAAAGACACATCAGGAAGATGTATGGAAGCGTCCCCTTAAAATATCTCTTTGAAAAACGGAAGATTTCAAAAACGAGCGACATCTGGGCTGCATTTGCCACGACAGCGAAAACGGCTCCACCAAAAGTTGCGTTGCGAATCCAGAATGTAGTTATGAAGTTAAAGACCAAGAATGCCAAATACTGCATCCACCAAAAACCTTTGAGTCCCTTCAAAGATGCAACCCTCTCAGCTGCGAGCAATGGAACAAGGGAAAACAAAGCCACAAATCCGCATCCCGGAACAAGAAAAGGAATGCTCGCCATTATGGCAAAAAGTGTCAGCAATATCGCTACAGTCTGTCTTGGTTTCATTGGAAGTCGATAGTTTTACTCTTGCAAATCTACTCAAAAATTACGATTTTGCGAGCATAAAGCAGTAC
>JABUTT010000021.1 GCA_021443515.1 Bacteroidales bacterium | reverse complement strand
CGTGAAATAAGGCCTTCCTTTGCAATCTTGAAGGCAGCCTCGCTCTCAGGCATATTGTTGATAATGTCGTCGAATGCCTCGATAGCCTGCTGCATCTTGTCGTTCTGGGTTGCTATGAATGCAGAGAATGCATAATAGTTATCCTTAATAGAAGGAGAACTGTATGAAGCGCTTGCAGAGTAGGCGAGACCACGCGCTTCCCTCATTTCCTGGAAGACGATTGAGTTCATGCCGCCGCCGAAGTATTCATTGTAGATACTGAGCTGAGGATTGATGTCTTTGTTGAAAGTAGTGCCGTCGCAAGAATACTGCTGATAGTAAATTTGCGGAGAATCATACTGGCAGAGATATACGACAGGCTTAGGGGTAGTCAGGCAGTTCTGTGACTTGAAATCCGGAATTTCCTTAGTTGAAAGAGCGTGGTTGTCCTTGATGATTGAGGCCACATTGCTTTCAGACTCGCTACCATAATATATTACATAGTGTCCTTCGCTCATAAGGTCTTTTGCACTCTGAAGAACAGCCTCTGATGTGAGAGCATCGAGTTCCTCATTGGAAAGAGTTGATGAGTTCACATAGTCTTCGCCATAACGCATATAGGAAGCGAGAGCGGAGTAGCAGTTACGCTGGCTGAGTTTGCTGTTTGCACGGGCAGTCTTGAGGTCTCTCTTGATGCCTTCGAAAATAGCCTCGTCGCCGACTGCATTGTTGATAAGGTCTTCAGCAATCTTCACAGCCTCTGCCATATTTGCCTTGAGACCTGAGATTGTGAAGGCTGATGAAGTCTGACCTGCACGGAAAGAGATTTCGCAGGCAAGTTCATAGAGTTTTGCCTTAATCTCGCTTGCAGTTGCGGTAGGAGTGCCGAGATACTCGAAGTATGATGAAGCAAGCGCAAGAGCAGGATATTGCTCCTTTCCTACGTTGAAACGATACTGAAGAGAGAAGAGGTCATTGATTTCCTTCTTCTTGTAAAGAAGTTCGCAACCTTCAGAAAGTTTCTTTGTTGACATTTCCTTGCTGAAGTTCACAAACACAGGCTCGATAGGCTTAACCTCAGCGGCCTGGATTTCCTGAACAAAGGCAGAAACCTTGTCACGGTTTGTGGCGATAGGGGTAATAGCAGGAGCTGAAATTTTCTTGATAGTCTTGTCTTCGCCTTTACGCTTGTAGATGCAGGCATAGTTCTCTTCGCCGAGGTACTGGTTTGCCCATGCAACAATATCTTCCTTTGTAACCTTTGCAATCTTGTCCAAAGATGCAACATTGTCGGCCCAATCCTCTTTTGCGATGAATGAGTAAGCAAAGGCGAGGGCTCTTGAACGATTGCTCTCGAGAACGCCCATCTGCTGCGATATGTACTGGTTGATGGAAGCCTTGACAAGAGATTCTTCAAAGTCGCCTGCCTTGAGTTTAGCAACCTCCTCAAGAGCAAGAGCCTTGATTTCTTCAAGTGTCTGACCATTCTTTGGACGGCCCTGGATGAGGAACATAGAATAGTCAGGCTGAGTGTTGATACCGCCGTAAAGGCTGAGCACCTTCTGGGTCTGGATGAGGTCATTGTCAACGAGACCTGCCATACCGTTGTAGAATACGCTTGAAGCAATTTCGCCCACGAGGTTAGACTCATCGAGAGAGCCCGGGAGACGCCATCCGATAGTCACATTCTCACTTTCAAGACCATAGATGTCGCGAACCACAGGGGCAGTGATAGGCTGTTCTTCGTCTGCCTCGACTGAAGGAATGTTAGGGTTTGGCTCCATCGCGCCGAAGTATTTTTCGATAGTGGCTACCATATAGTCAGGGTCAAAATCACCTGCCACGCAAATTGCCATGTTGTTTGGAACATAGAAGGTGTCGTGATACTGGCGAACGAGAGTGATTGAAGGATTTTTTAGGTGATCCTGAGTTCCGAGGACTGTCTGGCGTCCGTATGGATGGTGAGGGAAGAGGGCTGCGTCAAGAGCCTCATAAACCTTGCGCGAGTCCTGAGTAAGACTCATGTTCTTCTCCTCATAAATTGTTTCAAGTTCTGTGTGGAAACCGCGGATGACAGGATTCTGGATGCGGTCAGCCTGGATTCTTGCCCAGTTTTCAATCTGGTTTGAAGGAATATCCTCTACATAGCAGGTCATATCCTGAGATGTGAAGGCATTTGTGCCGTCAGCACCGATTGTTGCCATAAGTTTGTCATACTCGTTCGGAATGGCTATGAGAGAAGCCTCGTAACTGAGAGAGTCAATCCTGTGGTAGATGGCTTCACGCTTTTTCTCGTCGGTAGTTACGCGATAGACTTCAAAAAGGCTTTCAATCTCGTCAAGGAGTGGTTTTTCAGCTTCATAGTCCGATGTGCCAAAATTTTTGGTTCCCTTGAACATGAGATGTTCAAAATAGTGGGCCATACCGGTAGTTACGGCAGGGTCGTTCTTACCACCCACCCTGAATGCGAGAACGGTCTGAAGACGAGGCTGGCTCTTGTCAACGCTCATATAGACCTTGATACCATTGTCGAGAGTGTAGATCTTGGTTTTCAGAGGATCACCCTTGACAGTCTCATACTTGTAGCCTGAACATGAGGCCGCAAGCAAAATTGCCACAGAAATGGCAAAAATCTGGAGGATTTTGTTTTTCATAAGTAAATAATAACTAATCTGCTACAAAGATAGCATAATTTGAAAAATAGGGCACTTTTATTTGAAAGTCTTTTGATTAAGTCGGCGAATTTATTAAATTTGAGGGATTGAAAACATAGAAGACACTATTATCACTAACTAATACTATTAAAAATGAAGAAATTGATTTATGTATTTGCGGCTATGGCTGCAATACTTTCTTCCTGCAAGAAGGAAGAAGTCAAGCCAACCCCAACCCCTACTGAGGACTCCTTCACTTTGAAGAGTTCTGCGGAGGTTTCTGTGGTTGCTCAGGCCTCTACGGAGTATATCAAGTTTGAAACAAATCACTCTTGGACGGTGAGCGCAGATGCTCCTTGGATTTCACTTAACCCTGAAAAGGCCGAGGGGGCAGAAGCCGTTCAG
Organism: Bacteroidales bacterium; assembly: GCA_021443515.1. Lineage (GTDB taxonomy): Bacteria > Bacteroidota > Bacteroidia > Bacteroidales > UBA932 > Cryptobacteroides. Next base: position 335 of record JABUTT010000021.1, on the reverse strand, counting down.
ACAGTTGTTGTCAGCATCGCTGCCAATGAAGTTACCGAAGACCGCACTGCAACCATCACATTCGTGGCAGGAAAAGCAGGCGGCAAGGTTACAATCAAGCAGGCTGCAAAAGAAAAGGATCCTGAACCTGAAATACCCGGTATTAAGGATGCAGAAAGTTTCAAGGCATTCGCAGCAGCAGTTGCAGCAGGGGACTACTCTGCCTTCAAGAATGAAAGCGGCGAAGTCGATATTCTCAACAACATCGACTTTTCAGGCGTTACAGACTGGGCAGGCATCGAGTCTTTTGACGGCATTATCAATGGTCATGACCGTTATATCAAGAACCTTATAAC
>JABUTT010000038.1 GCA_021443515.1 Bacteroidales bacterium | reverse complement strand
GCCACCGAAAAAGATATTGACGAGGCCATAATCGCTCTCAAGAAAACTGCTCCGGAACTTACCCTGATTATCATATCACACCGCGATTCATCCCTTGAAATCTGCGACAGAATTCTTTCCATCTGATTATGACTGAGAACTTTAGAGTCGCAGGACTCAACTTATCCGCAATCCACTCCCTGCCGGGCAGTCCATTTGAGAAATTGGTGGGATTTGCGCCGTTCAGGGTGAAGGAAAATCCGGAGAAGGTGCATCTGCTCTATGATATGACCTACTCTCTCGAGGACCTTGAAAGTGAAAGACTTGCAGCGGAGGAGCTCAAACCTGTTTATAAATTTCATTTTGAGGATGAGGACATTTTCTGCCGTTTCTATGTGGCTCCGGATGAAAGCCGCTACTGGTTTGAAATGGAGGATGAGGTCGGTGGCAAGTTGCATTTCTTTGAGGCTCATTTTGAGGAGAAAACCCTTGTTGTACGTTGCAACTGGCAGGAAAACCGTAACTACCCGATGCTCAGGTTCTCTCTCTGGATGGCGTTCAGCATAGCCTGCACTTTCAACAGTGCAATCGCAATCCATTCTTCCTGCATCGTTTGGAACTCCAGCGGGAAAGCCGCCCTCTTCCTTGGGGAAAGCGGCACGGGCAAAAGCACCCACACACGCTTGTATAATGAGGTTTTCGGAGCGGAAGCGGTGCATCTTCTCAACGATGATTGTCCGATAATCAAGGCAGAAAGCGACGGCAGCGTGAGAGTATATGGCTCTCCTTGGTCGGGAAAAACCCCTTGTTACCGTAATGAAGACTATGCGCTTGCGGGCTTGTGTCGTCTGAGTCAGGCTCCCGAAAACAAGATTCACACTCTCGGCATACTCCCTGCTTTTCAGGCTATATATCCAAGTTGTCCTCCTGCGCTTACACGCAACGAAATTTTCAAAGATAAAATCTGCGCAATTCTTTCGATTGTGCTTTCAGATATTCCAGTTTATCATCTTGAATGTCTTCCCGACGGAGATGCCGCTCGCTTGTCTGCAAGGTGGATATTCGAAGGTCGCGAAGCGTAGGTCGTTGAGACTGCTACATCCTTTCTGTAGGGCCGGTGAGAACCACATCCTTATATGCAGTTCCATCTTTTCTAAAGGTGACTTTCAGATGGTCACCTCTTTGTGCTATAAGGTTGTAGCCTATCTTTTCGCCATCTTCCGCAGGGGTCAGTCCGAAATAATAAGCCGCAATTGCCGAGGCCACGATTCCGGTGCCGCAAGCAAGGGTTTCGCCTTCAACACCCTTCTCGAACGAGCGTATTTTCAGCAGGCCGTTTCCGCAATTTTGGACAAAGTTGACATTTGTGCCCTGAGGCGCGAAGTTGCTGTCGTAGCGATATATAGGCCCCTCCTTTTCAATGTCTATCTCATCCACGTCATCCACGAAAATCACGAACTGGCGCGCGCCAGTGTCGAGGAAAAAGCCCTTGAGCACCGGTTTGATGCTCGTTACATCGTTCATCGAAAGGGAAACCACCTTGGTGTCATCTGAGCTTGCGCCTTGAATAACCTCAGCCGTATGTACTCCGTCCGCCGCAAGAAAAGTGCATTTGGAGCGTATCACGCCGAGGTCCTGGGCAAATGAAGCGACACATCTTCCTCCGTTTCCGCACATCATTCCCGATGTTCCGTCCGGATTGTAAAACTCCATATTGAAGTCGTAATCCTCGCTGCCACGGAGTATGATGAGTCCGTCGGTCGAGAACACATTGCACAATTCTACGACGTCAAGGTCTGCGAGAGAGTCCTTGCGTCCGTCATACATCAGGAATTTATTTCCTGCCCCATTATACAGTTTCCCTATCATTCGTGCTACAAATAAGTGCTACGAAGATAGCAAAATTATAATCAATTATGATTATATTTGTGGTCTTATGAAGATTTTTAAGGGAAAATTGACGCAAAATGACCTTCTGCTCATACTTTCGCTCGTGGTGGGAGTATGTTGCGGACTGGCTGCGACTCTCCTTAAATTCATCATCCACACTCTCCAGCACTGGATATACAGCGACAGCATTCTGAGCAACAGCGGCTGCATCGAGATAACCGCAAAACAGGAAATTATGCTCGCCTTGCTGCCTGGTGTGGGTATGTTTCTGAGCCTGCTTTTTGTAAAATTCATAGTCAGGGACAATATCGGACACGGTGTTACGAAGGTGCTGAAGGCAGTGTCAATGAACGAAAGCAAAATTCGCCCTCACAATATGTGGACGAGCCTTGTTGCCAGCGGTATAACCATCGGTTTCGGCGGATCTGTGGGAGCGGAGGCTCCTATTGTCTATACGGGTGCCGCCATCGGTTCAAACATGGCTCGCAAGTTCGGTCTGTCATACAAAAATATGACGATATTGCTTGGATGTGGTGCTGCGGGAGCGGTTGCAGGCATATTCAAGGCTCCTCTTGCGGGTATGCTCTTCACACTCGAGATTCTGCTTTTCAATATCTCGATGAGCAGCATTCTGCCGTTGATGATTTCCACGATTTCCGCCACCGTGGTTTCCTATCTTTTCACAGGCTCGACAGCAATGTTCAGCTGTTCTCTCGAGCATTTCAGAATGGGAAATCTGCCTTTCTACCTCATTCTCGGCGTGTTCTGCGCCTTCGTGTCGCTCTACTTTACGAGAACAACACTTTTCGTGGAATCGAAGGTAAAGAAGGTTGAAAACCCATATCTCAGATGGGCATTCTCCGCTGTGGGACTCGGTCTGCTGATTTTCCTCTTTCCGCCACTTTTCGGCGAGGGTTATGTGCATATCGATGCAATGCTCAGCGGTAACAGCATAAAAATAGACGACATATCGCCCGTATCCAAACTTCTCGACATCAACTGGTTTGTGCCGGTTTTCTTCCTGCTCGTCATCATACTGAAGGTATTCTCGATGAGTCTTACGAATGCGGGAGGCGGTGTCGGAGGTACATTTGGCCCTACGCTTTTCGTAGGCGCAATGGCTGGCTTCGTGGTTTCTAGGACAATCAACCTGCTTGGCATAGCCTCAGTTCCGGAACAGAATTTCGTGCTCGTGGGTATGGCGGCAAGTATGGCTGGAGTTATGCAGGCGCCTCTGACGGCAATCTTCCTCATAGCCGAGATTACGGGAGGATATGACCTTCTGCTGCCTCTCATCCTCACGTCCTGCACCTCCTACGGAGTGAATCGTATATTCGAGAAATACTCGATTTACACCAAGCGTATTGCAATGAGGGGCGAACTTCTTACTCACGACAGCGATCAGGCTGTGCTTACCCTGCTGAGGAACGATGACCTTCTTGAAACCGACTTCGTGACTATAAACATGGAAGCAAGCCTGAAAGACCTTACGAAGGCAGTGTCGAAAAGCAAGCGAAACCTTTTCCCTGTGCTTGATTCCAAGGG
>JABUTT010000249.1 GCA_021443515.1 Bacteroidales bacterium | reverse complement strand
AAGTAGGTGTATTCTTCTTTCTCGATGGCATTGCCGTTGAGCGCATCTATGAGTTCTTTGATGATGATGTTGGCAGATGTGCCGTCCACGATGAGGTGGTGCATGTCGAGGAAGAGGGTAGTGGAACTTTCCGATGTGATTATGGCCGCACGATAGAGTTTCTTGTCGTTCTGAACGGAGAAAGGCAGGATAAGAGAATCGCAGAGAGACTCGACCTCCTCGTCCTTTGCCTCATATCTTGCCACAGGAGTCTGGTCGTCTCCCGCAACTTGAACAACCTCTCCGTCACGCATTTCAAAATGACACTGAACATAACTGTGGGCTGCAAAAACGGCCTTCAACGCTTTCTCGAGACGGTCTGCTGTGACGCTCGGGGCAAAGGTCAATGTGAGCGGAGTATTGTACAATATGGCGGTAGGATTGTTTACGCTGTCGATATAGACTCCGAATTGGGCATTGCTTAGAGGACATACATCCACCTTGGCTTTAGTCTTGACCGCCTCTTCTTTGTGGCTGTATATCCTTTCCTCTATTATTTTGTCGGCAATATAGGCTATGGTGCCGTCTGCAACAAGTTCCTTGCCCGAAAACTTTACGTTGAAGTGTTTGAAGATGTCGGAGGCAAGTCGGATTGAGGAAATGGATGTGAGTCCGAGATGCCTGAGAGGAGTGGTGGCAGAGAAATTGTCGTTCCCAAGCAGGTTCACAATGCAATCCTTGATGTCCTGTTCGAGAACATTGAGAGGACGGTCATTGTCTTCAACCTCTTCTACCGGAACAATTTGTGGAACAGGCAGTTTCTTCCTGTCCACTTTCTGATTCTGATTGAGAGGAATTTTATCAATCTGCATAGTCGTGGCAGGAACCATATACGGCGGTTTTTGCTCTGCTATGAATGCATTCAGGGCAGCCACGTCGATTTTTTCGTCTGAAACGATGTAGGCTGTGATGAACTTTCCTCCGGCAGGGTCGTCGAAAGCCTGAACGGTAGCATCCTGTATGCCTTTGAATTCCCTTATGATTTTTTCAACCTCGGAGAGTTCCACTCGGAAGCCGCGAATCTTCACCTGACCGTCTCTGCGGCCTATGAAATCGACTTCTCCGTTTGGAAGGAGGCGGGCAATGTCGCCTGTGCGATAGGAACTCCATTCACCATTCGGTGCGTCAAGGAACACTTCCGCAGTCTTTTCCGGACGATTGAGATAGCCTCTGCTGACCTGTGGACCTGTGATAACAAGTTCTCCGAGAGCGCCTGCTGGAAGTGGTTTTTTGTTCTTGTCGATTATGCTCAAAGCCACGTTTGAAATAGCTCTGCCGATAGGAATGCGATGATAGAGTTTGTCCACCACCTTTTCCGTCACAAATATGGTCGTCTCGGTAGGGCCGTAGACATTGTGCATCTGATAACTGCCTGACGGCTCGAAAGGAACGAGGGTTTCGCCTCCGCAAGATAGATGTTTGAGCGACTTTGGCGGGATATTTCCCGTGGCGTAGGCCCTTGCCACCTGGGTAGTCATAAATGCGTGAGTTATCCCGACCTTTTCGAAATAGTCGTTGAGCGCATCCAGGTCATAGCGTATGTCCTCTCCTATGACGTGGATTGTGCCTCCATGAGTCAGGGCAGGGTAGAGGTCGAACATATTTGCATCAAAACCGTAACTTGCGTAGGCCGTTACCTTGCTGTTTTCGTCATAATGAAGTATTTCCTGAGCGGCTGCAAGGAAGGCAGTGAGATTGAAATGGCAGAGTTCGCATCCCTTCGGTACACCTGTGGAGCCCGATGTGTAAAGAAGAATGTATCTGTCTTCGGGTTCCGGGGCATGCTTTATAACATCAGCCTTCTGCTCAGCCGTTAGAGCGGGGAGTTGCCTTATTTCATCCGTAAACAACACCTCTCCCTCATATTCGTTTACCAAAGGACGCAGGCCACGTTCTGCAATTAGGAATTTCGCCTTTGCATCCTTCATCATAAAGTTCAGCCTTTCAACAGGATAGGACGGGTCGAGAGGCTGATAGGTGAGGCCTGCCTTGAGCACGCCTACGGAGCATACCGCCATCATTTCCGTGCGTGGAATGATGATGGACACTGCATCCTCCTTGCCGAGTCCCTTGGCTATGAGATATTTTGCCACGCGGTCTGAAAGTTCATCGAGTTCGCTGTAGGTGAGACTTGCACTTCCGGCAACTATGGCTGTGGCCGAAGGAGTCTTCTCTGCCTGAATGCGGAATAGGTCAACCACTGTCTTGGATGCATCATAAGCCACCTCGTCCCCCTTGCCGAGCCTGCGAGCCTCAGCGAGTTGAGGCTCGGTGCAATAGGACAACTGTCCAACCGTAAGACCTTCCGGTGCATTTCTCAGTTGCTCGAAGATGTGCTCGTATGTTTTCTTTGCATTCGCTATAAGTTCCTCGGGATAGTTATCGCTCGGCTCGGATGCAACAGGGGCTGTTTCGACCTCTGCGCATTTTTCAATCAGTTCGCAAAGTGGAGTTTCGTCTGTCCAGAAACAGTCAATGTCATCAAGCGAAAACAACTGCTGAGTAAGCAGAATCGCTGCTTTTTTGATTATAGATTCAGAATGTGACATATTAGTTGTTTTTTTTCGGTCGGCCTGATATATTTATAATGATGAAGTAGGCTGCAATCAGAACCACAATCGATCCTGCGAATGCGAGCACTATCCCCTTGACTTCGAGAGTTTTGGCATCATTTGCCGCCACCAGACCAAGCAGCAGGGCGGCAATGAATCCGATAGTTATGCAGAAACAATTTATGGCAGTGCGTGAGAACTTTCTGACTGCCTTTTTCATCTCTAAGCTCGGCTCAACATCCGCGTTAGGGTCGGTGTATTCGGCAACTGCGTCATAACCCTTGCATTCAAGCCCTTTCTTTGCGCTCCATATTTCCATACCGCCCAGCAGAAGCAGAGGCAGAATGCAACCTGAAATGCTCTCTATTAGGCTCTGGGAGAGGATTTCGGCAGGAATGGCGAATTTTGCAGTGAAGCCGATAATCCAGGTTATGAGCATCGCGTATATGAGCTGGTTGCCCGTCAGCCTGCGTGAGAAAAGTCCCCAAAGTGAAGGAATGTAAAGCGGGCAGAGAACCATTGTAAGTATGGTTACGACCATTTTCTCCGCACCTCCCGCAAAAGGAATTAGCATCGCAACCGCTATTATGCAGAGACCGAATACGAGAGTGAAGATGCGTCCCACCTTAATCCTCGTCCTTTCGTCTGCATCTTTGTGGCGGCCGTTTCCGCCCCAGATTTCGTAGGTGAATACATTGGCATAGACATTCAGGTTGCCCGAGAAGTTGCTCATCGTGGCGGAAAGCATGGCAGCGAGCATCATTCCGAGCATACCCGACATAAGCACCGCCTTGCTCATATTCACGTAAGCCCCTTCGCCGATTCGTGTCATTGCAACAGGGTCCACATCCATTCC
>JABUTT010000199.1 GCA_021443515.1 Bacteroidales bacterium | reverse complement strand
AACAAGAAGGTGCCTGTGGTTCCGATGGAGGCTATAACCTTCGCTCCTCAATATATGAGCATAACCGGTTTGTCTCTGACCCCGGATTCGGTCTATGTCTATGGAGATCCGGCCCGTTTGGAGACCATAGACCGCATCTTTACGGTTCCTCTGCGACTAAACAATCTTTCCTCGCCGAAGAAGGGTACGGTTAAGGTCGCCCAGCTTGTGGGTGTGAGAATCAGTGACCCTGAGGTTTCGTACTTCATAGATGTTGACAGATATGTCCAGTTGAGCCAGGAGGTCGTAATCAAGGCTATAAACGTGCCTAAAGATGTCGATTTCAAAATTTTCCCCGCTTCAACCGAGGTCGATTTCCGTGCGGTTTTCCCTCTCATCGGAAGCGTCCCGAAGATAAGTCTCGTGATTGACTATAACGATTATCTGGCCTCAATTTCGGGAAAGTGCGTGCCTCGTCTCGAGGACGAACTCCCTTTGGGTTTCTTCAATATGGAAGCCCGAACTAAAATTTTTGATTGCATTAGTGAAATTAAATAATTATGAAAACAGATCTTAGAAAAATACTTTCTGTCAGTGGACAGAGCGGCCTTTTCACCTATATCTCACAGGGAAAGGCAGGTGTCATCGTTGAAAGCCTCATCGACAAGTCACGCAAGATGATTTCAACCTCAAGCAAGGTTACTGCAATGGGTGATGTGGCAATTTACACAGATGAGGAGGAACTTCCTCTGAAAGATGTGTTCGTGGCTCTCGGAAAGGTTCTTGACGGCAAGGTCGGACCTTCTTCAAAAGCGCCTCAGGACGAAATCGTTTCACTCTTCACAAAGGCGGTGCCTAATTACGATGCCAATCGTTTTTATTTCTCCCACATGAAGAAAATACTCGATTGGTACAATTGCCTCGTGCAATATGCCAGCATCGATTTCGTGGAGGAAGAAGAAACCCCTGCAGAAGAGTAAATGCTGAAACTTCGCATACTTACCTTAGGATGCTCAAAGAATACTGTTGATTCGGAACGCATCGCCTATCTTCTCGGCTCTCGCTACAATGTGGTCCCTGAAGGAGAGTGTGATGTGCTGCTCATCAACACCTGCGGTTTCATAGGGGATGCGAAGGAAGAATCGGTTAATGCGATACTCGAGGCGGTAGAGGCACGTAAGGCTGGAGAAATATCCAAACTGGTAGTCTTCGGTTGTCTTTCGCAGAGGTATCGCAGCGAACTGGAAAAAGAAATACCCGAGGTTGATGCCTATTATGGGACGAATGACTATGACGACCTTCTTGCCTACCTCGGTATCAGGGGAGAGTTTGACGAGTGTACCTCGCGTATGCTCTCTGAATCGGGCCACTATGCCTATCTTAAAATATCCGAAGGCTGCAACCGAAATTGCGCCTATTGTGCCATTCCGGGCATAAGGGGACGCCATCGTAGCCGCACCATCGAGTCTCTCGTCGAGGAAACGAAACTTCTTGCAGCAAAGGGCGTAAGGGAACTTAACGTCATTGCTCAGGACATCACTTATTATGGTCTCGACATCTACCATAAAAGGGCTCTTGCCGAATTGATAAGGGCTCTGAGTGAGGTGGACGGCATAGAGTGGATAAGGTTGCATTACTCCTATCCGGCTGCCTTTCCCGACAATGTGTTGAAGGAAATTGCGCAGAATCCTAAGGTGTGCAAGTATATGGACATACCTCTCCAGCACATAAACGACGATGTCCTTACCCTAATGCGAAGGGGAAGCACGGGCGAGCAAATCCGGTCTTTGATATCCAAGTTCAGAACTATGGTTCCGGGCATTGTGTTGAGGACAACCCTCATCGTGGGCCATCCGGGAGAGACGAGAAAGGCGTTCAATGAACTGATTGCCTTTGTCAAGGAAGCCGGTATTCAGCGTCTCGGAGCCTTTACATATAGCGAGGAGGACGGAACATACGGAGCTCGTCACTATGCCGACACCATAAGTGAGAAAACCAAGTCACGCCGTCTCGATGCCCTTATGGAGGTGCAGAAGGAGGTTTCTTTGGACTTTAATCTCAGTCGTGTCGGGAGTATTGAAAAGGTGATTGTGGACGGAATTTCCGGTGAATTTCTTGTTTGTCGCTCGCAATGGGAGAGTCCCGGAGTGGATGGCGAGATTTTTGTAAGGATGGAAGGTGTCGAAGATCCATATTCTCTTGTGGGTGGTTTTATTGAGGTCAGGGTAACTTCGGCCGATGAATATGACCTCTATGCAGAAAAATTAAATTAAAGATATAAGCCGTATGAAAAGGATGTTGACAATATTCGGGTTGGCGCTTTTGATGTGTTCTTGTGCCCCGAACTTCTATTATCTTCCGCTTCAAAAGATGACAAAGAGTGAATCCGGTCATAACCTTGTGGGAAAATCTCTTGCGATAGTTTTTGCCGATACGAGTTTCTTTATGTCTGAATATGCCCGTGCCTTCGCCGGTTTCCTTCAGGAGGACTACAAGGCGGATGTACAATATTTCGTTGCAAATTCGCTTGATAACACCCTCACCCAGAAGCAACAGATGGTTGAATTTGCAACGCTGACAGGTGGAGATATCGTGTTCTTCCTTGTGGCTGCGAAAGCAAAGAGAAAAGGCACGAATGTCACACTCTCTGCCCACACCATCGTTTATGACACTTTCTCTAAGCGGGACACCACCTATGTCTATCCTATAACTTATACGACCACATCTAAAGAGTCGTTGATGATTAAGAATGAGGAAACTGCTCAGGTTGCGCGTGATTTTGCTGAGCAGGCTACTTCTCGCTTCCAGCCAAGATATACTACAGATGAGGTTCCTTTTGCATATAGAATCGATAACGAACGCTGGCTCAAGCCTTTGGAGGAGATAGCAAAGATGAACATCCCTGAGGCTGTCGAACTTTGGACCGCCATGCTGAATACTAAGGACAAGGTTGTCAAAGGCGCGGTCGAACTCAACATAGCATCAGCCCTCTACATTCAGGGACGCTATGCTCTCGCCAAGGAATGGCTCGACATCAGCAAGTCAACCTGCGAATTTCCTGCTACCAAAGAGATAGAAAGGAAAATCCTGAAGGCTTTGAATGAGTAATCATACATTATCCATGAAATTTATCTCTAAATCTCTGATTGCAGCGTCTTTGCTGTTTTCTACCCTTATATGTTCGGCCCAGAGTGCCGCAAAGAATGTTGTGAAGGTTAAGCCCGGCATTGAGGTTCTTGAAGAAAGAGGCTTTGATTGTCTAAAAGGAAAGAGAGTGGGCCTTCTGACAAATCCCACAGGCATAACGAGCGATGTCCGCTCTACTATAGACATTCTCCAGAATGCCCCTGAAGTGAATCTGGTGGCTCTTTTTGGTCCTGAGCACGGAGTCCGCGGCAATATCTATGCTGGCGAAAAAATTGTTGACGTGGTGGATGAGAGCACAGGTTTGCCCGTACATTCTTTATATGGAGCGACTCGCCAGCCTACAAAAGAGATGTTCGAGGGAATAGATGTCCTCGTTTATGATATTCAGGATGTCGG
>JABUTT010000179.1 GCA_021443515.1 Bacteroidales bacterium | reverse complement strand
ATTTTGCTCATTGCATTCGCACAAATTACTCAACCTCGATAATGCAAATAAATTTGACATTATACTAGCTAAATCGTAATTTTTTGAGTATATTTGTAAGACGTTTAAACACTTTATCCCATGCACATAGGAATTGCCGGAAATATCGGTTGCGGAAAGACCACACTTACGCGAATGTTGTCGGAGCATTATGGCTGGACCCCAAAATATGAGGCGATGGCGCATAATCCATACATTGAAGACTATTATTCAGACATCCCACGCTGGAGTTTCAACCTTGAAGTCTATTTCCTTACCCAGCGCTACAAGGATCTCCTTGCAATCAACAACTCCAAGGATGTCGTCATTCAGGACAGGACAATACTCGAAGGCGTGTATATCTTCGTGGCGAATAACCTCGCAATGGGCAATATGACTCTTCGCGACTACACTGCCTTCATGGATCTTTTCGAAACGATGATGTCCACGGTGAAACTTCCGGATTTCCTCATCTACCTCCGTTGCTCTGTGCCTCATCTTGTGGGCCAGATTCAGAAAAGGGGCAGGGGATATGAACAGAATATGTCGCTCGAATACATAGGCAATCTAAACGACCGCTACGAAAGGTGGATAGAAAACTATAAGGGAGATGTGCTCATTATAGATGCAGATGACCTCGATTTTGAGAACAAACCCGAAGACTTTGCAAAGATAACCGAAAAGATAGACGCCCGAATTCACGGTTTATTCTAAGAAGCATAAAGAATTTTTGGGATTAAATTTTAAACAGCTTCTAAGAAATTTTCTTAAATTTGCACGCTTTTTATTGAAAAATACAATCACAAAATAAATTTTATGGCAACAACAGCAGATTTCAAAAACGGTCTTTATCTTAATTTTAACGGCAAACCATGCTCAATTGTATGGTTCCAGCATGTAAAACCAGGTAAAGGTCCTGCATTCGTAAAAACAAAACTTCGCAACCTCGAGAATGGTCGTATCCTTGAGAACACCTTCACAGCAGGTGCAAAAATCGAGACAATTAACGTAGAGCGTCGTCCATACCAGTTCCTTTACAAGGATTCAGAGGGCTACAATTTCATGCACGAGGAGACATACGAGCAGATTTCTCTCGGCGAGGAACTCATCGCAAACCCTGACCTCATGAAAGAAGGCCAGCACGTAGAAATGATGTTCGTGGCTGATGAGGAAAGATGCCTCACATGCGAACTCCCAACCTACGTTGAAATGGAAGTAACCTACACGGAGCCTGCAGTCAAGGGTGACACCGCATCTACTTCAGCGCTTAAGGAGGCTACTCTTGAAACAGGCGCCATTATTATGGTTCCTCTCTTCATCAATCAGGGTGACCGCGTTACAGTTAACACAGAGGATCGTTCATACGGTTCAAGAGTAAAATAAGAATCTGTTCTGAGACAGCTTCTAATAATTTTTGTATTCATATTTGGGAAGTGGCAGCGATGTCACTTCTTTTGTTTTATTGCAAGAGCAGACGTGGTACTATTGCCTGTTTCTTTGCTTCAAGGCAGAGGCATCGATAGCCCAGGTTGGTGTGTCGGGAGTGGCGCCAAGTCCGTTCCCCTGAGGGCAGATAGTTAGAGGATAGACACAGTTGCGCCTAATGTAGCCGTCATCTTTCAGATAAGCCCTATAGATAAGATATTCGTTTGTCGGGGTTTGGAGCGAGTCCGAGAGATATTCAATATAGAGTTCAAGATAAGGCCTGTAGCCGTTGTTCATACCCATATTCTCAAGTATATAAATCTCGAGAGGGTCCCTGACGGTTTTGTTGTTGAGTTTCCATATACCATCCTCAGTAAAGATGTGGCCCGCAAGGAAAAACTGCTCGGAGCGTTCCGGCTTTGAGTCACCGAACACGAGTATCATCTTCGGAGAGTAGACAATTTTTGCGCTGGCAATCCTCATATCCACATCTTTGTCAAGATTGCTGCGGTCAAAACTCAAATCCACCCTTGCGAAAAGCCTTTCAAGGGGAATTTTCACATAGACAGCATCCTCATTTGTCAGCACCTTCTCCAAACGGCCCGCCAACGGCATACCCGCTATCATCTCTCCGGGGTAGGATATTGGAAATTCATACTGCTTCATTTCCTCAAGACTGCCCACTCTGACTTCATAGCCGAGGTTGGCCATTGCGTATATGCTGTAGGTGACTCCATAAAGAAGATTGAACTCAATGTCTTTCTCGAGGTCTTTGTCGTAGTCGGGACTGCCGCGGTTGATGTAGTGACTTCTCTCAAGCACTCCGAAATCATTGAAAACAAAGATGTTAAGGTCGTGGATGTCATTTGCTCCCGAAACCATATATGGAGACAGAAACACCCTTGAGCCTCTCTTAAGCTCACCCTCAGCCACCACCTCTGTCTTGATCCGATTATCAACACAACATATTTTCCGACAGGAAGATGTTAGGCAGGAAATAAGTAAAATTAGCGTCAGGAGTGTGTATATCTGTCTCATATAGGTTAATGTTTGCTGAAAAATACTGTTCTTCCGTCTTCGACTTCCCATTCTTCACGAATCAAATCCACAGAGAGTTCCGTTGGCCCGATTTCCCTGTAAGGACATTCCGAGCCGAGACTGTGCAGGGTAATGTCGAAGGTGTAGGTTTTGCCTCGTTCTATGCCGGAAACTTCAGCGCCCCCTGAATATATGCCCCTATTGATTCTGAAGGGATAGTAATAGGTTTTTCCGTCCATAGTCCCTTCAATCACGAGCATGGCGCCCTGAGAGTGCATTCCATAATCCGGATAGGCATAGAGCTTGGCATCGAGCCTCAGCAAGTTCGTGTCAACCTTTTCGTGAGGATAGCAGAAGAGCATATCCGGATTGACGAATTCCGCAAGGTCAGTTTCACTCAGTCCGTCGCTATTGACTATCGACACCGGATTGGAGTTTCCGAGCAGCGAAGCCCTCGAATTCACGTCTATAAGGTAGATTCTAAGATTCTTCAAGCTTTTTCCCTCGTAGGACTTGCCTTTGAAGTCCGCTCTTATGGAATGGACTACGATACGGCTCATAACCTCTTCCATTTCAAGGTCTATATAGTTGTAACCTAATATCTTACCGATATATGTACCTATCTGAACGGGCCTGTCACAGTCATCGTAGCGAAGGTCGATATTTCTCTTGAGCAGGGCGTCGTAGGTGAGGTTTTCCCTATAGTCCAGAGAGTCGGCCATGTAGCCTGTAATCGCTACGAGTATCTTTTCTCCCGGAGTCGAGGCTGTCCTGAGAATACCGTTCTTTGCGGAGAGTTTGCAGTAGGAGTCCAAATGTCTCAGATGGTCGTTATTGTATATGAGAATGAGGACTGAGTCTCCCGGCGCTCGCGTGGATGAGAGTTTCAATATGGAGGAGGCCGACTTCTCAGTCTCGCCTTCATTTGAATAAAAAGAACACGCCTGGACAAGTTGGATTGAGGCAATCAGAACAAAGGGGGAGACCGCCTTAAAAATAATTCTAAAAATTGTTAGTAACATGGTAAATTCGATTTATGTCCAGGCGGTGTTCGACGCCAGAACGACCTTGACGACAAGTGCAAAGTTATAGCGCCCATTATCTTATTTCCAAACAATCTGACGCCTATTTTGGAGCAAAAACCTCACTTTTTTCTTTTTACTTCCCATATTTT
>JABUTT010000052.1 GCA_021443515.1 Bacteroidales bacterium | reverse complement strand
AACTCACAAAGACGTTTGATTTTTGGATTGGCTGTGGAAGAGATATGTTCCATTTCTATATATTTTTAGGCCTCATCTGAGGGAAGAAGAGAACATCCTGGATGGTAGGACTGTTCGTCATAAACATAGTGAGACGGTCGATACCCATACCGAGTCCGGATGTTGGAGGCATACCATATTCGAGGGCATTTACGAAGTCCATATCGATGTACATCGCCTCATCGTCTCCACCTGCCTTGAGAGAAGCCTGCTCCTCGAACCTTTCAAGCTGGTCGATAGGGTCGTTGAGTTCACTGTAGGCGTTTGCAAGTTCCTTTCCGCATACGAAGAGTTCAAAACGCTCGGTGAGAGTAGGGTCGTTGCGATGACGTTTTGTAAGTGGCGACATCTCAACAGGATAGTCGGTTACGAATGTAGGCTGGACGAGATTCTTCTCGCAGTATTCGCCGAAAATTGCGTCTATGAGTTTGCCCACGCCCATACTCTTGTCGAATGGCACATTGAGCTTCTTGCAAGTCTCCACAAGTTCTTCCTGGCTCATACCCTTGACATCCACTCCGGCATATTCCTTTATGGCCTCGAGGATAGGGAGACGACGGTAGCCTGCCTTGAAATCCACCTGATTTTCTCCGATTGTGACAACGGTTGTTCCGTGAAGTCTGAGAGCGATTTTCTCGAGCATTTTCTCCACGAATTCCATCATCCAGAAATAGTCTTTGTAGGCCACATAGATTTCCATGCAGGTAAACTCCGGATTATGGGTCTTATCCATACCCTCGTTGCGGAAGTCCTTTGCGAATTCATAAACTCCGCTGTAACCTCCTACGATGAGTCTCTTGAGGTAGAGTTCGTTTGCGATACGGAGGTAGAGAGGAATGTCAAGCGCATTGTGGTGGGTTATGAATGGACGGGCTGTGGCTCCTCCCGGAATGCCCTGGAGAATAGGAGTTTCAACCTCAAGACAGCCTGCCTCGTTGAAGTATTCGCGCATTGTGGAAATAATTTGGCTACGCTGGATGAAGGTCTGGCGTACCTGAGGATTTACAATGAGATCCACATATCTCTGACGATATTTGAGTTCGGGGTCTGCAAAGGCATCGAAAACTTCTCCATCCTTTTCCTTAACGATAGGAAGCACCTTGAGGCTCTTTGAAAGCAGGGTGAGTTCTTTTGCGTGAACACTGAGCTGGCCTGTCTGGGTAACGAAGGCAAAACCTTTGATTCCTATGATGTCTCCGATGTCGAGAAGTTTCTTGAACACGGTGTTGTACATCGTCTTGTCTTCGTCAGGGCAGATTTCATCGCGCTTAACGTAAACCTGCATTCTGCCTGTCTCATCCTGAAGTTCGATGAACGAAGCGGCACCCATGATACGGCGGCTCATGATACGGCCGGCTATGCACACATTGCTGAGTTCATCTGGCTTTTCGGGATTGAATTTTTCCTTGATTGAAGCCGAAGTTTCATTTACAGGATAAAGAGGAGCCGGATATGGCTCAATTCCGAGTTCACGGAGTTTAGTTAGGGATTCCCTTCTGAGAAGTTCAAATTCGTTGAGATTCTGTTCCATATTTCTTAATTCATTTTTTCTATGTAGCGGCCGATGGATTCGGCATCAAGACCATATTTTTTATAAACTTCGTTTACGCTGCCGTGAGGAGCGAACTCATCAGGCAGACCGAGACCGCAAATTTTGTTGCAGCGAACCTTTACGCCCTCCTCGGCGAGAGCCTGATATTGTTCAAGAGCCTCATCGTAGAGTCCGCCTTTAAGGCAACCGTCTTCGAGAGTCACGACAATCTCGTGCTCTGCGCATATCTGGGTAAAGAGTTCTTTGTCAAAAGGTTTGAGATAGCGCATATTATAAACTGAAACGTTCTCCTCGCAACCCTTGAGAGCGTTGTGCACTATCGGTCCGAGGGCTATGACGGCTATTTTTGAGTCTTTTATGTGACGCAGGGCGATGCCTTTTCCAATAGGGAGGATGGATGCAGGAGTGTTTTTCCATTCGGAGCCCTGTCCTCCTCCTCTTGGATAGCGTATGATGAAAGGTCCATCCTCAAAAGCGTAGGCGGTGTGCATAAGGTTTTTGAGTTCGACCTCATCGCAAGGCGAGGCTATTACCATATTAGGAATGCTCCTGTAAGCGGCAAGGTCGAAAGAGCCATGGTGCGTAGGGCCGTCCTCTCCGACTATTCCAGCTCTGTCGAAACACAGAACGACGCGCAGCCTCTGGAGAGCCACATCGTGGATAATCTGGTCGTAAGAGCGTTGTGCAAAGGTGGAGTAGATATTGCAGAAAGGCTTGAGTCCGTCTGCTGCAAGAGCGGCTGCGAAGGTCACGGCGTGTTCCTCCGCTATTCCCACATCGAAGATTCTTTCGGGAATTTCAGCCTGCATAATGTCCATTGACGAGCCGAGAAGCATGGCCGGAGTAATGCCGACAATGTCCTTGTGTTCGCGTGCAAGTTCAAGAAGCACCTGCCCGAAGACTTCCTGATATTTTGCTGTGGTAGAAGGCTTGGAGAGAATTTCTCCGGTTTCGGGGTCAAACTTTCCCGGAGCGTGCCAGATTGAAGGGTCGGATTCCGCAGGCTTGTATCCCTTGCCTTTTATAGTGATGGCGTGAAGCACCTTTGGACCCGGAATTTCCTTGAGTTTTGTGAGGGTTTCAAAGACCTGTTCCATATCGTTGCCGTCAATCGGGCCGAAATATCTGAACCCGAGGCTCTCAAAAATGGAACCACCAACACCCTGCACGAGATTGCTCTTGAACTTGCGCACCCTCTTCTGAATCCTGTCTCTGAACGAACCCTCTCCCAGCACGTGCCATACCTTGCTCTTCATATTGTTGTAGAAGCGGCTTGTGGTGAGGCGAAGGAGGTAGTTGTGCATCGCACCGACATTACTGCTTATGGAGATGTTGTTGTCATTGAGGATGATGAGAATATCGTTTTCAGGATTGCTTCCCGCATTGTTGAGACCTTCGTAAGCGAGTCCTCCTCCCATCGCTCCGTCGCCGATGACGGCTATTGAATGGCATTTCTTTCCCTGCATTCTTGCGCTTTCCGCAAAACCCAGGGCGGCGGATATGCTCGTGGAAGCGTGTCCCGCCACAAAACAGTCGTACGGACTTTCTTCCCTACGGGTGAATCCGCTTATGCCTCCGAAAGTGCGGAGAGAACGGAAAGCCTCTTTTCTGCCCGTGAGAATTTTATGGGCGTAGGCTTGGTGAGAAACATCGAATACAACCTTGTCCTCAGGCGTATTATATATATAATGTATCGCTGCGATGATTTCGACCACTCCGAGGGAGGCTCCGAGGTGTCCCGGATTTTTAGAGCAACAGTCAATCATATATTCCCTTATCTCGGCGCAAAGCTCTTCAAGCTGGTTCGGATTGAGTTTGCGGAGATCTTCGGGAAAAGATATGTTGTCCAATAGTTTCATTAACAAACTGCGAAGATAAGAAACTGTTTTGGATTTGTCGCTATAAACCTTGCACATTGGCTGAAAAAGCACTATCTTCGCAAGCTAATTGAAACTTTTTACTATGGTCGCACAGGCTCAAAAACTAATGAACAGCAACACGGTCCTCAGATGGGCTATGCTTATTCTTATTTCCCTTACAATGTTCGCAATTTACCTTGTAACGGATGAATTTTCGCCAATCAAGACATTCCTTGAGGCCCATAACGG
>JABUTT010000207.1 GCA_021443515.1 Bacteroidales bacterium | reverse complement strand
GCCTCCTTCGGATTTTCCTCGAGATATTCTTCCATTGCCTGGCCCATTGCCTGGGAAACGGCTGATACGACCTCAGGGTTACCGAGTTTGGTCTTGGTCTGACCTTCGAACTGAGGCTCCTGAACCTTGACCGAAATAACTGCGGTAAGACCTTCACGGAAGTCCTCGGCCGAAATCTCAACCTTAGCCTTCTCGAGCAGACCGTTCTTGTCGGCGTATGCCTTAAGAGTACGGGTAAGACCCATCTTGAAGCCCTGGAGGTGGGTACCGCCTTCTATTGTGTTGATATTGTTTACGTAAGAGTAAATCTTCTCGGTGTAACCTGTGTTGTATTTAAGGGCAACCTCGATAGGAATGACCTTGCTTGTTTCAAGGCAGATAGAGGTAGGAATAAGCGATTCCGCGCCTGCATCGAGATAATCCACGAACTCGGAAAGACCATCCTTAGAGTAGAATGTCTCGGTGCGATATTCAAGAGTCTCCTTTCCGTCTTCACCAAGTACCGGAACTTTCTCGCGAAGGTCGGTAAGAGTCAGCGTAATGCCTTTGTTAAGGAAGGCGAGCTCACGAAGACGGGCCGCAAGAATGTTGTATTTGTAGATAATCGAAAAGTTGAAGATGTCGGCATCCGGATGGAAGGTAATGATGGTACCTGTGTCATCAGCCTCGCCAACTACGGTTACAGAGTTCTGTGGCACACCTTTGCTGTATTCCTGAACGAAGATCTTGCCCTCGCGGTGAACCTCAGCCTTGAGATAATCTGAAAGTGCATTTACGCAACTCACACCCACACCGTGAAGACCGCCGCTGACCTTGTAAGAGTCCTTGTTGAACTTACCGCCGGCGTGAAGAACCGTCAAAACGACCTCGAGAGCGCTCTTGTTCTCCTTTTCGTGGAGGCCTGTAGGGATACCACGGCCATTGTCCTTCACAATGATTGAGTTGTTCTCAGTGATGGTCACGTCAATCTTATCGCAATAGCCTGCAAGAGCCTCGTCGATGGAGTTGTCGACAACCTCATAAACAAGGTGGTGGAGACCGCGGTCACCCACGTCTCCGATGTACATGCTTGGACGTTTTCTGACGGCTTCCAGACCCTCTAAGACCTGAATACTATCGGCTGCATATTCTTTCGCAGCTTCGATTTTCTTATCTATTTCTTCTGACATATCTTGTTGTTTTTTCTATTTTCCGAGCAGTTATTCAAACGGCTTCTCAAAGTGTGCAAAGTTAAGAAATTTTTCTCAAAAATGCCATAGCCTGAGAGGCTAAAATCTCCACAGAATTCCGGCCGTGAAACTTAGGCCTTTTTCGCCGTAGAGAGGGGTGTATTGTATGCTTTGACAGAGCAGATTCCTGCCTCTGAGCCACAAACTGAGGTTCCTTGCGGTCTTCCATTCCATCTTGAATCCGAGATTCTCGTAATGAGGAATTATGAGCTGGTTGACCTCACCCTCGGCAGAGGCTTTCATAGATGTCCTGAACTCGAGGTCAAGACCTATGATGATACGCCTTGAAACATTGAAATCAAGGCTTGAATAAGACTTGCAAACTGCAGGAAGGAAGGTTCCAATCGTAGTTTCGGCAGGAACACCTTTACGGAACCAGGAGTAGGCTGCCTCCCATTCAGTATGGAAACGGACAGCCTTGAAGTAGAGAGACAAGTCTATGTGGCCTCCGGCTCTCGAGAAATCGGTGAAACTGAATTGCGAAGCGTAGCCTCCCAGAGACGAGATATAGGAGACCTGATAGAGCGGAGTGCTCCTTGCAGCTGAGAAGAAGCCATAGATGTTGTAATCAAACACCCTGCCTATGTTGCCCGAAAGACCGAGACGGACACTGTAAGGAATTTTGGCATTGCATACCCTGTTGGGAGCGATGAAGTGACTCTTGTAAACCAACTGGTTGTAGCGTGCAAGCACATTGTCTCCGGTCACCCCTATTGTGAGCACGCATTTCTTCTCCTTCACGACGACTCTCGCAGTGAGGTCGGGAGCAATCTGGAAACCGCTTTGAATATCATATAACCCCGTACCTGCAGCCCAGGCATAGTTCAACTTTACGCCAAGAGTGAGGTCCAGGCCGTTAACCTGAAGTTTGTAGCGAGGATTGATGCCCACGCGATAGACTCCCTGGTTCATGGTTTGAGTTGTAGAGCGGTAGGCAAGACCATTGAAATCCACCTTCACGAGCAGGGAATTCGCCATGTCGAAGACCTGTCCGAGATCTGCCGAAGCATTGAAACTGTTCTCCATAACGTTGCGACCTGAACCCAGCTGAGGGCAGTAGGCATTATCCGTGCTCATTGCAAAGTTTGCTGCCACATCATAGTAAAAATGCTTCTGCTCCACAGAGTGGGATTTCAGGTTGAGATACACATCAAAAGTGTTGAACTGGCGGCGGAATTCATAGAGACGGTGGTCTGCGCCAAGATTGCCATAATCCACGCCGAAAACCAAGTTCGCCTTTTCGCCGTCATAGCAGAGCGAAAGCCCTACATTTGTTGCAAGATCCGAACCCTTGTCGGATATTTCCCTTTTCGAGAATACTCCGGTAGTGCCTTGTGTCACATATTTGCGGTGGTCAAAGTACGAGCCTATATGGGAATTGTGGGCGCCGTAGAGGTTGAAACGGAGACGCTTCAGGAACTTGGATGTCCTCACTGAATCCGGCTTGTCGATGAACAGCACAGGACTCCAGATGAACTCGAGTTCAGGATGGAGGGTGTAACCTGCTCCCGCACGGAGATAGAAGGAGTTTTCCTTCAACTTAGGTGTCTCCGGATTCACCGAAATCAAATAAGGAGCGAAATCGTAGGAGCCGAGATACTTGGTCTCAAACACCGAATAGTCGAAATCTATGTTGAATTCCTTGACACCTTCAGGGTCGGAAAGTTCGTAAGCGGTCTTGCCTGAAGAGGCCTCGATTGAAGTAGAATAGTCCTTTGTCACCACAACAGAAGGGGTCATATTCTGCGCCTGCAAACCAAATGCAAGCGAAATACTCATCAGTACCGATATGGTTTTTCTCATCATTTTCATCTTACTTAAGTTTTTCGAGCCTCATCTTCACGGCTGAAGTAATCTCTTCTGAATCGGTGTAGCCGTTCAGCACACTTTCAAACGTAGCCTTTGCCTGGGTCTCGTTGCCCAGTTCCATAAAAGCATCTCCGAGGGTTATGAAGGATTTTGCCAGGTAATAGGTCTGGTTGCACTTTGAATCCACAAGGTCATAGACCATCTTCTGGACATCTTCAAAGTTACCGCTGTCGTAGGTGTCCTGAATGAGGAACCAGGCAGCCTCCGCTCCTTCCGGAGTCTTTGTCTTGCCTGAAATGAGGCGGAAGAGTTCCTTTGCCCTGTCACGCTGGGATGTGCTCAGGTAACATTTTGCAAGGTGGTGGGTTCCTTCCACGGATTCAGGCTCCAAGATGTGTATCCTCTCCCACACCGGAATGGCTGCAGCGTATGACTGCATGGCATAATAAGACCTTCCAAGTCCCC
The DNA here is from genome assembly GCA_021443515.1 of Bacteroidales bacterium. Taxonomy (GTDB): domain Bacteria; phylum Bacteroidota; class Bacteroidia; order Bacteroidales; family UBA932; genus Cryptobacteroides. The sequence goes on along the minus strand of JABUTT010000207.1, from coordinate 337 downwards.
ACAAACCTTCATTGCGGGAAACTATATTGTCTCCGTAAGTCTGGAGATAGGTGTAGCCCGTGACTGCATCGGAATAGTTCTGGAGAGCGTATGAAATGTCGGCAAAACCCTTTGCGGCAAGAAGTTTCAAAGACCCTGAAGCACCGTCCGAATCGAGGGCTGTCTTGTAATGGGTTGCAGCCTTTTCGCTCAAACCTGTCCTGCGGGCGCATTCGCCCATATAGTAGTGTGCACGAGCAGCAAGGCTGTCGGCAGGAGAATCTTCAAGGAAGCCCGAGAAAGCCTGATATGCACCCTCGTAATTGGCTGTTTCATATATCTGGTAGCAAGTCGAATA
>JABUTT010000116.1 GCA_021443515.1 Bacteroidales bacterium | reverse complement strand
TGTTAATCGGGGCTGCCGTAGGAATAAGCGAAGGAGCGATGTGCATGGAAATGTCATCGCTCATTTCGAATCCGCCCATATAGGAGAAAACGTTGGCGTCTATAATCTGCAGAAGATAGCCTGCCACCATACCGAGTATGCAGTAGTCCCTCAGACGTCGATAGGTGTTTCGGTAGTACAGGGCTGTCTCTCCTGATATTGGGCCCGAATAGCCCGGTTGCGTACTTTCGATATAGATTCGCCTGTAGCGTTGATAGTTATTGTTGTTTGTCAGGAAGAGGCTGAGGGAGGTAATGATGATACCGTGGTAGATAGGTATTTTCCAAAATTCTCCGTTCACTGCCTGGCCAAGTCCCGGAAGCAGTATGGCATACACGGTGGCCCTTCCCGGGAATACCCCCAAATCTCTTTTGTAGTTTACGACTCCGTCAAATTGCATAGCCCAGTAGGTTACTCCGGCCGCTGCAAAGAGGTAGGGCGATATGTCTCTTCGTCCCTTTACATTGAAATATATGCCTGTGCCGAGTGAGCCTGCGAAAAGTGGGTAGAAGATGCCGAGTTTCCATCCCTGCTTGTTGTAAATCTGGGCGGAACCAGGCATAAAGAGGTTGCCCATAAACATATTGCCAATGGAGAGGTCACTCTTTCCCGCAAGGCCTCTGAAAAGGTTCTTGAATGAAAGTTTGTTGTAGTCTGTTGTGTCTTTGGATGCCTCCTTATCGGTGGCGTAGTTCTGTTTGAAGGCACTTTCGCGGAACTGACCGAACGCAACCTGAGGCGTCGCCATAAAAAGCAACGCTGCAAAGAGTGCGACTATCAGAGCCTTCGTTTTCAATTTTTTATAAGTTTACAGTCTTGAGTGCAAGGAGGAATTTCTCAACTTCTGCCTCGCTTGAGAATCTCACCGTCATTGCGGCGCTACCACCGGCATATCTCTTGAGTGAAATTTCTCCGTCACAGTGCTTGCCTAAAATGGTGAGAAGCTGTCTTTGGCTGTCTGTGAGTTCTCCCGGATTTATCTTTGCCTGACGACGGGACGCATTCTTTGATGTAAGAGCGTGAATTTTGTCTTCGAGGTCACGTACACTCCAGTTCTTGGTTATGGTGTCGTCACAAAGACGCTCCTGTACGAATGGGTCTTCCACACTGAGCAGTACCTTCGCGTGACCTACGCTGATAAGGCCTGTCTTGAGGTCGTGCTGCACTTTTGCAGGGAGTTTGAGCAGACGTAGGAAGTTGGCGACAGAAGCCCTTTTCTTGCCTATGCGTTCCGCCATTTTTTCCTGGGTGAGATTACATTCGGTTAGAAGTCTCTGGTAGCCGAGCGCAATTTCAATCGGGTCGAGGTCTTCTCTCTGAATGTTTTCCACAATTGCCATTTCCATCATCTTCTGGTCGTCTGTAGGACTGATGATGTAGGCAGGAATCTGCTCCATACCTATGCTCTGGCAGGCACGGTAGCGCCTCTCACCGCTAATAATCTGGTAGAGGTTGCTGCTTGGGTTTTTCCTCACGCTTATCGGCTGGATGAGGCCCAGACTGCGGATTGAGTCTGCAAGTTCCTCGAGAGCCTCCTCATCAAAGGTCTGGCGTGGCTGGAAAGGGTTGGGCTGGATTGCGCTGACAGGTATGAGTTTAATGTCGGCGCTGTTTTCCTCTCCCTTAACATCGTCGGATGAAGGGGTTACGATTTCCTTGTTCACATATTCCACAGGACGACGGTGGATTTCAAGTGGAGCGGAAGTACCTCCGAGGAGTGACTCAAGACCTTTACCAAGGCCTCTCGGTGTTTTGTTGCTACCCATTGTTGTTCTTGTTAAGAATCTCTTTTGTAAGATTGAGATAGTTGGAAGTTCCGTTTGAAAGAATGTCGTAAAGAATTATAGGCTTGCCGTGCGAAGGAGCCTCGCTCAGACGGATGTTCCTCTGGATTATAGTCTGGAACACAAGGTCTCCGAAATACTCCCTGAGCTGATTGAGAACCTGGGAGTGAACCCTTGTCCTGCCGTCAAACATAGTGACTACGAAGCCTTCGATTGCAAGTTCGGGATTATAGCCTGCCTGCACAAGACGAATGGTCTGAAGGAGTTTGCCGAGACCTTCGAGGGCGAAAAATTCAGGCTGCACCGGAATGAGCACGGAATCTGCCGCAGTAAGGCAGTTAATTGTAATCAGGCCGAGAGAAGGGCTGCAGTCTATGACGATGTAGTCATAGTTGTCCCTTATCGGCGCAAGGGCATTCTTGAGTGCATATTCCCTGTCTTTGGCTTCAATCATCTCGATTTCCGCACCCACGAGGTTGATGTGGCTCGGAATCATGTGGAGATTCTTGACTTCAGTCTGCAAGAGGGCGTCTGCGGCTGAAATCTGGCCTTCAATCATCTCGTAGATGGTACGTTTGTCGGTGCTGTCTGCACTGAAATTAAGTCCGCTTGTGGTGTTCGCCTGAGGGTCTGCATCAATAATGAGAACCTTTTTTTCAAGCACGGCGAGAGAGGCGGCAAGGTTGATTGCCGTGGTGGTTTTTCCAACGCCTCCTTTCTGGTTTGCTATTGCTATTATCTTTGACATTACAATCGTCGTATATTCCGCCCAAAGTTAGTAATTTTTTTTATAACTTTGTCCAAAATGAAAGCGGATGAACACCTTTGCTAATACCTGGTTCACAATTCTCAATCCCAATGCAGGCAGCGGAAAAACTATGTCTGTGTGGATGAAGGCAGAGAAAAGGCTCTCAGACGGGGGTGTAAGGACAAGAGTAAAGACTACTGACGGCCCCGGACACGCGGCTCATCTTGCCTTTGAGGCTGCCGGAAAAGGCTATCGGAGATTTCTTGCGGTAGGCGGGGACGGCACTGTTCACGAAACCCTTCAGGGAATAATGAGGTATGTGAGCTCGACAGAGGATCAGGGGGATCGAAGAGTGAAGGTTTCGGATTTCGCCCTTGCGGTAATTCCTATCGGCAGTGGCAACGACTGGCTTCGCAGTCTCGATATACCAAACGATCTCGATGAGGTGATAAAACGCCTTGAAGCCGAACAATTCACCACCCAGGATGTTGTAAAGGTCACTTCACAGGGCCTTGAATCGGAGGAAAGAAGGGTTTCCTATATGGCAAATGTCGGAGGTGTCGGCTTCGATGCGAGAATCTGCGACATAGTGAACAGCGAGAAGGAAGCCGGAGTAACCCGCAAGATGATATATTTCTCTGCAGTCAAGCGCAGCGTTTTCTCCTACAAGGGTATGACGGTGGAAATCCTCGCTGACGGAAAGAGCATATACAGCGGGCCCTGCTTCACCATTTCTGTAGGTAACGGCCGCTTCTCGGGAGGAGGACTCCGCCAGACTCCCAAGGCTGAAATAAACGACGGCGCAGTAGATGTACTCTTCGTCGAGAAAGCCACATTGAAACTTGTCATCACAGCCCTTCCGAAAGTTCTCGGAAACAATCTCACAGACTGCAAAGACCTTCATTTTTTGCGTTGCAAGTCATTGGAAGTCAGGCCGATAGGGGATAGTGAGATAGTTGAGGTGGATGGCGAGGTGGTCGGCCGCACAGGTGTGCTCTTCGAGGTCCTTGAGGAAAAACTCAATGTGCTTCCTTCTGTCCTCGGCAGGAGAAAGAAAAAGAAAATCAAGGTCTCGTAGATAGGATGAGAAAGTTTTTTGCCATATTGATGATGCTTTTGCTCTGTCACAACGTGAGGGCGCAATATGCATTTTCCGATACGACGGACTACCTTTCCAGAAACTATAAGGTTACTGCACCGAAAGTGATTGTTCCCGCAGCCCTCATCACAGCCGGAGCCGTACTCATAACCATACCTTCAGCCCAACTTGCAGTCAAGGA
>JABUTT010000046.1 GCA_021443515.1 Bacteroidales bacterium | reverse complement strand
CCTACGACCCCCTGATTAACAGTCAGGTGCTCTAACCAACTGAGCTATTGAGGAATTTTCCTTTTGGGAATGCAAAGGTAGCATTTATTTCTTGTTCTACAAATTTTTTTGAGGATTTTTTTCCTATCTTTGTAAGGTTATAGGAATCAGGCCCATGAATGTAGATCTTCTTTCACAATTCATTATGTCCGCTCTCAAGTCTAAGGGCGGAGTCTGTGTTCCGTATGTGGGAACATTTTCAATCGTGAATGAGCCGGCAAGAATTACCTCCAACGGCTATGTAATGATTCCTCCGGCTATCAAGGTTGATTTCCAGGAAACATTTCCTGAAAGTCCCGATGTGACCATTGCCGAGTTGTTCGCAGCCGAAAAGAAAATCCAACTTTCCACTGCAATTAACCGCATTGAAGTTTTCTGCAAGGAATTCAAGAAGGTCCTCCAAGAGAACAAATGCATAGTTCTGCCCGGCTTCGGTAAGGTCAGGGCGACAAAGGAGAATGATTTGTTTTTCGTCCCGGAGACAGACCTTGAGCTTAGCGGCGAGTTTTTCTGCCTCGAGCCGATTCACCTAAGAGCCTCAGAACAAGAGTCCGCAAAGGTTGAGGTGACAGCGACGTCGACAGCAGAAGAAGCGGTAGCGGCTGCAGCAGTGATGGAAGAAACGCCAACAAACGAAGAAACATCAGCGGTAGCAGCAGTGGCAACAGCACCGACAGTAGCAACGGCAGCAGCTGCAATCGTAGTAGCAACAGCCGAAGCCTCAGCGCCAGAGGAGAACGCTGCACCAACCGTAGAAGCTGAAGGTGAAGCAGTAGCAACAGCCGAAGAACCCGTGCCAATAGTCGAAACACCTGCTGCACCAGCCGAAGAAACAGCACCAGCCGAAGAAGCTAAAGCCCAAAAGCCTCGTAAAAAGCGCATCGGGGCCTGGGGAATTGCATTTATCGTGGTGGCAGTTCTTATCGTACTGGCAGCGGGAGCCTTCGTTGCAATCAGTCGCTACTATCCGGGCTCTACCGATTTCCTCCTCTTCACTCCTGAAGAACTTGAATTGTTTGATTTCCTTTAGGAACTCACATCTCAAAGCCCTCCCCGAACTCCAGACCTGAACTTCCAAACCTATATAACATTCCAAAGTGAACGACCTTTTTATAAATATAAATGATACTGCCCATTGCATTCTCGTTCTTGCAGTGACAATAGGCCTTGGAGTCTACCTCGGACGTATTAAAATAAAGGGCATAAGCGTAGGAAATGCGATAGTTCTCTTTGTGGGCATCATACTCAGCCATTTCGGTCTCAGAATCAGCCCAGCCTTTGCAGACTTTTTCAAGAACTTTGGTCTCGTGCTGTTCGTCTATACCTTGGGTCTATCCGTTGGGCCGGGTTTCTTCCAGAGTTTCAAACAAGGAGGCATAAAAATAACCCTTCTCGGCATTCTCAGCATAATTCTCTCTACTGCCGTGGCTGTACTCCTGATGTTTATCAGCGGAGAACATATAACCACAATCGTGGGAACCCTCTCCGGTGCAATCACGAGCACTCCCGCCCTTGGTGCAGGCCAGCAGACAGTGACTGACGCAGCGAATGCCATGGGAAATGTTCCTGCAGAGCAGATAGCCGAGATGACAAGCAACATGGCTAACGCATACGCTATCGCCTATCCATTCGGCTGTCTGGGTATGATATTGGTCATCATCATACTCAAGGCGATGTTCAGAATCAATGTCAAGAAAGAGAATAAGGAAATTGAGGAGAGCGCAGCCAAGGTTCCAAGCGCCACTTCCTACTCTTTCCGCATCACCAATCCAGCCATCTTCGGCAAGAACATAGTGGATATAGACTCTACCATCGTAGACAGGGCCAAATATGTGATTTCCCGCATATATCGCAATGAGGACTTCATTCTTCCGGATAAGGATTCGATTCTTTACGAAGGCGACAAGATAAATGTTGTAACATCGGAGGATTGCCGTGACGCCATCACAGTACTTTTCGGAGAACTGCTCGATGGGCAGGATGTATTTGAAAATCAAGTAGATGTCCACAATGTGAGCAAGAAAATTGTCATCACAAAATCCAAAATCACAGGACACAAACTCAGTGACCTCAAAATCAGAACTAACTACGGCGTAAGCATTACACGCATCACCCGAAACGGTCTTGAACTTGTTGCGAATCCCGACCTCGTACTTCAGGTTGGCGACGTTCTTAGGGTGGTCGGTCCGCAATGGTCAATTGAGAAAGTGGGAAAACTCATAGGCAACACTTCAGATGAACTCAACAGACCCAATCTCGTTCCTATCTTCCTCGGTATTGCACTCGGCGTTGTCATAGGTTGCATCCCTATCGTCTTCCCGGGCATTCCGCAGCCTGTGAAACTTGGTCTTTCCGGCGGTGCCCTCATCGTGTCAATCCTGATGAGCAGTTTCGGCCAGCACCTTCACATCACCACTTACACAACATCCTCTGCCAACAGAATGGTAGGCGAAATAGGACTTTCCATCTTCTTCGCCTGCGTTGGTCTTTCTTCAGGAGAAGCCTTTCTAAGCTCACTTCTTGACGGAGGATATATGTGGTTCCTCTACGGTATAGCCATAACTTCCATTGCCCCAATCATCACAGCCTGCATTGCCAGATGGGTGTTCAAAATGGACTTTTTCAGCATTTGCGGTATGGTTGCGGGTTCTCACTCCAACCCGAGCGCCCTTGCTTTCGCAAAGAACCAGTTCGGCAGCGACCAGATAAGCATTTCCTACGCTACAATATATCCGTTCACAATTTTTCTCAGGGTTGTAATCGCCCAGTTACTGATACTTAGTCTTATATGATACACAAGGTCTGTCTTCCATCAACCACAATATCTTCAACCCTTCTCGCAGAAGCCCTTAGAACCGTGTTTTCGTTTGAAAACGATGAAGATGATTATGTTCTTTTTACCTTCAGCGACGATGTTGAGGTTTCAGACACCAACCTCCAGAGAATGAGCACCATACTCGCAGAGGGGGATTATGATGCGGTATATTCGGACTATCATTGCGATGAAAAGGTGCTGAAACTTTTGGACTATACCGAAGGAGGCCGCCTGAGAGAAGATTTTGACTTCGGAAAAATCATGCTGGTGAAAAAATCGAGCATCCAGTACAACCCCCATCTCACCTATTCGGCATTCTATTATCTTAGGCTTGCTCTGAAGAATGTATGTCACTTGAAAGAGCCTCTTTACAGTTCCAAAGACAAGAACAGCACTGACCTCTTTGCTTATCAGGATCCCAAATGCAAGGATGCCCAAAAAGAGTTTGAAGAAGTTTGCAAGGACTATCTATGGAAGAGAGGAGCCCTGCTCAGAGGGGCGGCAAAGGCCATCGATTTCGATGATGAACTTATCGGAGAAAAGGGCTCATTCCCTGTGGAAGCCTCTGTCATCATTCCTGTCCTTAACAGAGTCAAGACCATAAAAGATGCCGTTGAGAGCGCTCTGAGCCAGAAAACCGACTTTAATTACAATGTGATAGTCATTGACAATCATTCTACCGACGGCACCACACAGCTCCTTAATGAAATTGAGGATGAGCGTCTCATACACATAATCCCGGAAGAAACCACACTTAGAATCGGCGGATGCTGGAACAAGGGCGTAAATCATCCTCTGTGCGGCAGATTTGCGGTACAACTCGACAGCGACGACATATATTCTTCGGAAAACACGCTTCAAAGGATAGTCGATACCTTCCACAAGGAGGCAGCGGGTATGGTAATTGGCAGTTACAGCCTCACAGATTTCAAGGGAAAATCAATTTCAGACCATCTCATTGACCACAGCGAATGGACGGAAGAAAACGGACGGAACAATGCCCT
>JABUTT010000062.1 GCA_021443515.1 Bacteroidales bacterium | reverse complement strand
GTTTCCAACCAGTTTTTCTTCGTGAACGGCAGATATTTTCGCAGCGGCTACCTCTACAAGGCTGTCCTGAAAGCATACGAAAACCTCATTCCGGAAGGCTATTCCCCATCATATTTCATTTTCCTGAAGATTGACCCGTCAAAAATTGATGTCAACGTCGATCCCGAAAAGACAGAAATAAAGTTCGAGGACGACAGCATCATCTTCAACGTTCTCTATGGGGCGATTCGTCAGGCGATAGGCATGGATTCCATCGGTACGGACATCAATTTTGAGGCGGAAATTCAAATTCCGACAATGGACAAAAAGTTCATTGAATCCGACCCTGCGGCCCCTAAAATCAGCAGCGACCCGTTCTACAATCCTTTTGAGAAACAGTCTTGCAACACCGCACACAGTCAATTCGACAAGCCTTACAGCCCTTCCGAAACTTCCTTCCCTCGCTATGAAAACAATCAGGCAAACATTTTCTCGGCGGCAAGGCAGAAATTCGATGCCCTCTTTACTCAGCAGGATGAGGTCTCAAAATGCTTGGTCGTTGCAGGCAAATACATAGTGGCTTCAAGAGGAGGAAAACTCACAATCGTCAACATTGCCCGCGCCTACGAGAAAATCTACTATGAACGCTACTATCAGGCACTTAGTTGCAACGAGGTTACGAGAGAAGTGCTCATCTTCCCTATCGAGATTGACCTTAGTCCCATTGACGCGGCGGCCCTGAAAGCAAACATAGACCTCCTTCTCAAGGCAGGCTTTGAAATAGAAGTGAACGGAACGAGCGCCGTTGTGAGCGCGACTCCGGGAGGAATTTCATCGAGCGAGCGTGCCATAAGGGACATTCTTGACGGAATAATCGCCCTTCTCGACGGAGAGCAAACAGACCTTTCTGCCCAGATAATCGCAACACTTGCGCAGAAATATGCAGTGAGTGCAGCATCCTACAAAAGTTCCACTGACAATGTAACATTCTCCGAAGATGCGGCACAAGTGTTGATAAACAACCTTATGGAAACCTCCAATCCGGCCTACACCCTCGGGGGCAGGAAAACATTCCATATCATTGAATTAAACGAAATAGAAAAACTTTTTTAGACAATGTATTTCAGACAAGAATCCTCCATACCAAAGATAACCAAAGAAATTATCATACTTAACATTGTGATATACATCCTGACACAATGGAAGGGCGATTGGATGTATGAACAGTTCTCCCTGTTCTATCCGACGTCGCCATTCTTCCGTTTTTGGCAGCCTCTCACATATATGTTCATGCACGGTAATTTTTGGCATATCTTCCTGAATATGTACACTCTGCTCATCTTCGGTGTAGCTCTTGAAAGGGTGTGGGGACCAAAGAAATTCCTGTTCTACTACATATTCACCGGACTTGGCGCGGCAGCCCTGCACATCGGCATCCAGTTCTGCGAGGCCCAGCATTTTTCAAATCTGATTGCGGACGGCTCTCTCCAGGCATACGAGAAACTTAACATATTGTATCGCACCCCAACGGTCGGAGCCAGCGGAGCAGTATACGGACTCCTTCTCGGCTATTGTATGCTCTATCCTGACGCAACACTCCACTTCATCTTCCCTCCTATTTCGGTCAGAGCCTGGGTTGCAGTAGTGATTTTTGCCGCAATAGAACTGCTCAGCGGCATATTTGGAGGAGCAGGAGTTGCCCACTTCGCGCATCTCGGAGGTATGATATTCGGACTCATACTCATATTTTATTGGAAACGCAGACACGTGCTTTACGAATATCGTGAATAGTATGAAGACATTGACAGACACACTGAAAGCAGGCGGACTCATCCTCTACCCCACAGACACCATCTGGGGAATAGGGTGCGATGCCACATCGGCGGAGGCGGTGGCGAAGGTCTATGCCCTGAAAAAGCGGGAGGACAGCAAGTCTCTGGTAATACTCGTAAGCGATGCGGATATGCTTGCACGTTATGTCAAGGCAATACCCGATGTCGCACAAATGCTCATGGAGGTCAACGATGCGCCTATGACTATTATCTATCCCGAGGCAGAGCCGTCGCTTGCGTCAAACTGCATTTCAGAGGACGGAAGCATAGCGATACGCATCCCGCAGAACGAGTTTTGCGTGAATCTCATACGCAGGTTCGGCAGGCCCATAGTTTCCACTTCGGCTAACATCTCGGGTGAGCCTTCGCCAAAATGTTTTGAAGAAATCGCCCCTGCAATAGTCTCAGGAGTGGATTGCGTAGCATCGAGAGAATACGACAATGGAGGCACCCACAAGGCATCCCAAATCATAAAAGTCGAATATGACGGACAAATTAAGATAATAAGACAATGACAGACATAAGGATAGGCAACGGCATAGATGTTCACGCAATAGGCGAAGGCCTGAAAATGTGGCTCTGCGGAGTTCTTGTGGATGAGACCAAGGGTTTTATTGCGCACTCTGACGGAGACGTGGCAATACACGCCCTCTGTGACGCCATTCTTGGAGCTCTTGCCAAAGGCGACATCGGTCATCACTTCCCCGACAGCGACCCTGCATACGAAGGCATAGACTCAAAGAAATTACTCACCCACGTTGCAAAAATCGCAGCCGATGAAGGCTATCGTATCGGGAACCTCGACATCACCATCTGTCTTCAAAGTCCCAAACTCGCACCTTATATTTCGGCAATGAGAGAGAGCCTTGCATACATTCTCAACACAGATGTCGATGCAGTGAGCGTCAAAGCCACAACCACCGAACATCTCGGCTATATAGGACGCGGAGAAGGTTGTCTTTGCCAGGCCTCTGTAGTACTTATAAAATAAACCCATAATTCTATCGATATGATAAAAAGGACAGTTTCAGCCATCGTGGCAACATTCTTGGGGCTCGCGGCGCTCAATGCGACCATTCCCTACCGCCTCGTTATCCCTGATGTTCAGGGCTATGTGACTCTTAAAGGCGACTTCCACGTCCATACCGTATTCTCAGATGCAGATGTATGGCCTACCGAAAGAGTTCAGGAAGCCTATCTCGAAGGTCTCGACTTCATTTCAATGACCGACCACCTTGACTCTCGCATCCAGCACGCAAAACATAAACTTGACAATATCCTCACTACCGACCAGGATGATTCCTGGAGAATTGCATCTTCGGTAGCGGCAAAATACAATGTAATGGTGTTCCACTCTGCCGAAATCACTCGCGGAATGCCTCCGGGGCACTTCAACACCCATTTCATCAATAGTGCGAAAGAACTTTGCGAAATAGCCGAATCAGCCGACAACAAGAAGGGCACGGCGCATCAGGCAGTGATGATGAAGGGTCTGAAGGCCGCAAAAGAGCAAGGAAGTTTCAATGTGTGGAACCATCCTGCCTGGGAAGCGCAGGCTCCAAACAAAACCATCTGGTATGACGAGCATAGCGAAATCCTCAAAGCGGGACTTATGGACGGCATCGAGATTTTCAACGGCTATGGAGAGAATTCCCAAAACGGTTACTCGCCTGAGGCTCACCATTGGGCAGTCGAAAACAATCTCACCATCGTATCGGGTACGGACGCCCACCATCCGCTTGCGCTCTACACAGATTACACCCGTGGAGAGCATCGTCCCGTAACCCTCGTATTCGCAAAAGAACGCAGCGAGGAAGCTGTGAAAGAGGCCCTCATCGCCCACAGGACCGCTGTCTTCGGCAATGGCTATGTGTATGGTAGCGAAGAAGTTCTCAAACCGCTTCTCGAGGCATGTCTTGAAATAACTATCACATCTATCACCGACAAGAAACTGGTGCTTAAAGTCATCAACAAGAGTTCAATTCCCGTGACTCTTTCTAAGGTAGAAGGCGAAAGCCAGAACCTCTCCTACCAGAGAGAACTCACAATCAAACCATTTGACGAGACCGTTCTTACCTTCTC
>JABUTT010000009.1 GCA_021443515.1 Bacteroidales bacterium | reverse complement strand
AGCGAGGCAATCTCAAGAAGCGGACTGCAAGCCTCAGACATTTCGGCAATTGCATTTACCAGAGGTCCGGGACTTCTCGGATCACTTCTCGTGGGTACAAGTTTCGCAAAAACCCTATCCGTGGCACTTGGCTGTCCTCTCGTTGAAGTCAACCACCTCCACGGCCACATTCTTGCAAGTTTCATAAAGGAAGAAGGCGTATATAAAGCCTATCCTTCATTTCCCTATCTCTGCCTTCTCGTTTCGGGAGGAAACTCCCAAATTGTGAAGGTAACCTCCCCTCTCGAATTTGAAATCATAGGAAAGACAATAGATGATGCAGTCGGAGAGGCCTTCGACAAATGCTCAAAGATGATGGGACTCGGCTATCCCGGAGGGCCTGTGATAGACCGCCTTGCAAAAGAGGGCGACCCGAACCGCTTCAAATTTGCAAAGCCACACCTAAGCGGCTACGACTACTCTTTCAGCGGAATCAAGACTTCCCTCCTCTACTTCGTGAGAGACCAGATTGCCATTGACCCCGACTTCATCGCCCACAATCAGAACGACATCTGCGCAAGTTTCCAGAAAGCCCTCATAGACATTCTCCTCGACAAACTCATCGCAGCGGCAAGAGACACCGGAATCAAGGAAATAGCAATTGGTGGAGGCGTTTCTGCCAACAGCGGCCTCAGGACAAGAATAGTTGCCGAAGGGCAGAAAAGAGGATGGAAAACCTACCTTCCGGAGTTCCGCTACACCACAGACAATGCCGCAATGATTGCCACGGCAGGTTATTACCACTTCCTTGCAGGAGAAAGATGTCCTCTTGACGCTGCACCATATTCGAGAGTATTATGAAAGAAATCGAAATTGCTGTTGCTCTTGGCAAAGAGCCTTCCGAGAGCGAAATCGCTGCCGCAGGAGTCCGTGCCCTCGGCATAAAACCGAGTCTTTTCGGTTGTTACAGAATACTTCGCCGAAGCATAGATGCACGTGGCTCGAAAGTGCTTTACCGCTACCGCATTGCAGTCTATCCTCAAGGAGAAAAGCCTGAAGACTACATCCTTCCACCCTACAAAGACGTGACCTCGGAGGAGAGCGTAATCATAATCGGATCCGGGCCTGCAGGAATGTTTGCCGCCCTTGAACTTCTTTCACAAGGTTTCAAACCGATTATCCTTGAAAGAGGCAAGGATGTTCACGCAAGAAAGGCCGATATGGCTGCCCTGTCCACAAAGGGAATAGTCAATCCCGACAGCAACTATTGCTACGGAGAAGGCGGCGCAGGCACTTTTTCGGACGGCAAACTCTACACAAGGTCTTCAAAAAGAGGCGACATAAGGGCTGTCCTACATCGTCTCGTGGAGTTCGGCGCAGACCCCTCAATCCTCATTGAAGCGCACGCTCACATAGGTTCAGACAGGCTTCCTGCCATTGTCGAGAATATTCGAAATTGCATAATCGGACACGGTGGAGAATATCATTTCAACTCACGGGTAAGCGATATAGAGCCTACGGAAAAAGGATATAAAATCACCTGTTCGGACGGAAATTTGTTTGAGGCAAAGAAAGTTATACTCGCTGCCGGCCATTCGGCAAAAGACATATATGAACTCTTCGCAAAGAAGGGCTGGGCTCTCGAGGCAAAAGGTTTTGCCCTTGGAGTAAGGGCTGAACATCCGCAATCGCTGATAAATAAAATCCAATATCACGGAAAGTATCAGGGAGGAATGCCTGCTGCAGAATACTCCTTTGTGGAGCAGATTGAAGGCAGGGGCGTGTTTTCGTTCTGTATGTGTCCCGGAGGTATTCTCGTACCCTCTTCGACCGAGGCGGGAACTGTCGTCCTCAACGGCATGAGCAACCACGAAAGAAACTCGAAATGGGCTAATGCTGGGGTTGTGGTAAGCATTGAGCCAGAGGACTTGCCGGACTACATGGAGCGCTACGGAGTGTTCGGACTTCTCGAATTCCAAAAGAAGGTCGAGCGGGATATGTTCAATTTCAGCGGCTCGCTTAAGGCTCCGGCCCAAAGGATGATGGACTTTTGCCGCAGGGTAGAATCTGCCAACCTTCCTGCAAGTTCCTACCACCCGGGACTTGCCAACGCACCTCTCCACGAACTTCTTCCCGAAAATGTGTCCCTAAGACTAAAATATGCCTTTCCTCGCGTTGGGAACCGTCTTCACGGCTATTACACCAATGAAGCCCTACTTCTTGGAGTGGAGTCCCGTACATCCTCGCCAATCAGGCTTCCAAGAAATCCCGAAACACTTGAACACTTGTCGCTTCCGGGACTTTACCCTGCGGGAGAAGGAGCAGGATATTCGGGAGGCATAGTTTCTTCGGCGCTCGACGGAATCGCCTGCGCTACAGCCTGTGCCCTCAGTTTAAGGTAAATTCTCAGTCCTCGATATCCGGGAGGGACATCCTGACTATCATATCCACGAGTTGTGGAAATTCAATTCCGTCTGCCCTTGCTGCATCGGGAACGAGGCTCATGGATGTCATTCCGGGGATGGTGTTGGCTTCTATCACCATAGGGCCAAGTTTTTTGTCAACTATGAAATCTATTCTCGAGAATCCCCTGCAGCCAAGCAGTCTGTAAGCCTTCAGACCGATTTCCCTCACCTTTTCAGCCACATCTTCGCTTATTCGGGCAGGAATTATGTGGTGGCAGAGGCCCTGGGTATATTTTGCAGTATAGTCGTAGAATTCCCTTTCGGATGTGATTTCGATTATTGGAAGGGCGTGGAGGTCTGTCATCTTGCCCTTAATCCCGAGAGGTACTCCGGGCGTTCCCAAAATCGGCAGTGTGAGTTCCACTCCGTCAAGGAATTTCTCGGCAAGAAGTTCGTCTCCATAACTATATACCTCCTTTATTGCGGCAGCCATATCCTCCTGCTTGTGAACAATCACGACACCTATGCTCGAGCCCTGTTCAGGCGATTTCAGCACCATAGGGAGGCCGACCGCGGAGATGAGGTGGGAGATGGTTTCGTCGGTTGAAAGACCGTCTTTTTTGTTCAAAGTGCAGAACGGCGCCGTTGGGAGGCCTCCGCATGCGAGCATGCGCTTGGTCGAGATTTTATTCATACACACAGCGCTCGTAAGCACTCCGGAGCCCACGTATGCAATGCCCGAGAGTTCCAAAGCGCCCTGAATGCAGCCGTCCTCTCCCCCTTTGCCGTGAAGCGTGATGAAGGCAAGATCGGGCTTTGCTTCAAGAAGAACCGAAAGGTTTTCCGAAGTAAGATCAAACAGGGTGACAGAGGTATAACCCGCCTCTTTTAGGGCAAGAGCAACCGCGTCGCCACTCCTCAGAGACACTTCCCTTTCCGTGGAAACGCCTCCGCAAACTACATATATTTTAATGTTCTTATTCATTTTATTTAAGTTTATCCAAAATATCCATAGACACCTTTTCTTTGGAAGAATGATAGAGGAAACTCCTCAGGGAATGGATATCTGTGCCTTTGTAGGAATAATAGCCTTTTTTAAGCAGCATTTCCGCCTTTACCTTTGCTGCGGGACCATAAGCCCCCGTAAGAGAGAGAATGTTGAGCTGGAACCTAACACCCTTGATGTAAAGTTCATCATAATCCGCCTTATCCATATATTCATATCTCTCGGGATGGGCAAGAATTGGCCTCAACCCCTTGGACATGATTTTCGACAGCATTTCATTCATTGCATAAGGAGGATTGTAGTAAGAGGTCTCGACAAGAATGAGGCCCTCGTCCCAAAGCAGCAGATCATTCGCTTCCAGTCGTTGAAGAAAGAGGTTGTCGAGCATATTTTCCGCTGCAAGACGAAGCGTAACCGGGCCGTTATATGCAGCCTTCAACTCCTCGAATCTGAGCCTCAGGGCAGATGTTTCGTTGGGATAATCCTCCATTATGTGGGGAGTGAGAACCAC
>JABUTT010000167.1 GCA_021443515.1 Bacteroidales bacterium | reverse complement strand
TTGGCACACTATTGGTAGAGACCGCAGGAGTTTTTAACAACCAAACGATATGAAAAAAGGATTATTCTTTATTACTGTTATTATGACACTCTTGTGCGGGTGTAATAAAAACAATGAACAGCAAGGCCCCGGAGTACCCGGAGATTTTCCCGGAGGTCCCGGTGGATTTGATCCGGGACAAGGAGGAGACAGGAGCCAAGCCGGCAGTTTCGACAGTTCTGCTGTCGGGGAACTTGCAACATTTACCGTCTCACCTTACAGCGAAGCCCAAATTGAAACTGAGGTTGTTCCAAGCGGAAACAATGATTTTGTTGAAAATATAGAATTCAAGGCTGAAATAAAGATTGCATACAATGCCGACGGTGACGCAGTTGTGACAGGCGCTCCGGATGGAGTTGTAACAGTTGAAGGCAATCGTGTGACAGCTAACGCTTCCGCTTCCTATAAATTTATTCTCAGCGGCAAGAGTTCAAATGCCCGTTTCAAACTTTACAGCGACAAGGCTACAGCCATTGTACTGAATGGTGTGGAGATAACAAATCCAACCGGTGCCGCCATCAATGTACAAAGTAAAAAATGTACTTATCTCGTACTTTCTGAAGGCACTCAGAATATCATCACGGATGGAAGCAACTATGAAACCGAAACTGTGGACGGTTCTGTAGAAAAACAAAAAGGAACTTACTACAGCAAGGGCCAGACTGTGATTTCCGGCAAGGGAGCCCTCTCTGTCAATGCCAATTACAAGCACGGCATCGACACCAAGAGCTACCTTCGCATTCGTCCTTGCACATTCATCTCCATCAATGCCGTGGAAGGCAGCTGTATAAAGTGCGAAGACAGTGACCTTGAGAGTTGCGGTCTTCTCATAGACGGAGGAACACTCAATCTCAAGACCACTGCAACTGCAGGCAAATGCATGAGTGCGGATGGAAATGTAACCATAAACGGAGGTTATATTTGTGCAATAACAACGGGCGGCGGCGAATGGGATGGCGATGACGCTGAAGTTAAAGACGTTTCAGGCGCTGCCTGCATTAAGTGTGACGGAACATTCACCATGAATAACGGTGAAATTCTTCTTTCAAGTTCCGGCAAGGGAGGAAAAGGTATCAACGGTGACACTAACCTCATATTCAAGGGCGGTAAAGTTCGCGTGCTGACCACAGGAGGCGTTTATTCATACACTTATGGAGGGACTACTTACGAAACTTCTCCTAAGGGTATTAAGAGCGACAAGAATATCGAAATCAGTGGTGGAGATATTATGGTTCGCACTCTTGGAGCGCAGGAAGGCAGTGAAGGCATAGAGGCGAAAGAACTCTTCAATCTCAGCGGTGGCTCGGTACAAATTTATGCTGCCGATGATGCCGTAAATGCGGGTTACAGCAGGGATTCCATCCAAGAGAAACAACAAATGGGAATTGACACATCAGGTATGGTTGCCGATGCGGGAGAAATCATCATAAGTGGCGGCGAATTATACGCCTACAGTACCAGCAACGACGCAATTGACGCCAACGGAACAATAACCATTTCGGGAGGGTTCTGTGTGGCTGTCGGAATGAGCGCCCCTGAAGGAGGCTTCGACTGTGATGAAAACACCTTTTCAGTTACGGGTGGAACGCTTATAGGTATAGGCGGAACACATTCTCGACCTACCGAGTCTGCCACAACCCAGCCTTGCGTAATAACAAGTGGTCTTTCATTTAAGGCCGATCAGGATTATATCCTCAAGGGAGACAATGAAATACTGACATACAAGGCAGTCAGAACTTACTCTGGAGCAAGTCTCCTGATTTCATCCCCTTCATTCAAGAAAGGAGGTTCTTATACCTTTGGCACAACATCCATTTCCTGCTCTGCAGACACTTGGGTTACAGGTACAACCTCAAGTGGCGGAATGGTCGGTCCCGGCGGTGGCGGAACTCCTCCTGATGGTCCTGGTGGTGGTGGAACTCCTCCTGATGGCCCGGGAGGTGGCGGAACTCCTCCCGGCTTTTAAGCGTTTTTCTTTGAGAGGATTCTTACAAAGAGTGTAAGGATGACGGCGCTGGCGGCAACAATGGTGATATACTGCCAAGGCTCCATAACTTCAAGGAGAGAATCGTTTTCCGCAAGAGGTGAGAACTGCGAAACGAGCACTGCGATTGTGTTGTTGGTGCAGTGCATGAGCATGGTGAGTTTCAGCGACCCGGTGGCGATATAGACATAGCCAAAAAGAATACCGAGAACGATGGCTGGAAGAGCCTGCCAAGGATTTCCATGGATGAGGCCGAAAATCACCGCAGAAATAACGACAGCCCACATCGGACCAACTTTTGTCTGCGCAAGACCTCTGAGTATCATACCTCTGCAAAGCCACTCTTCAAATATAGGCGCGAAAACGCTCACAAGAAGCAGACTGACATAGATGTTTCCGGTGGTGAGAGATTTCATCACATTGCTCAGTGATTCCGGCATTTCAGGCATCCAAAGGCTGAAGTTGTCGCAAAGGATTTGACAAGCGACGGTAGCAACCATAACCATAAGCACCATAAATACCGGCTTGATGTTGCCGAAATCTGCCCTGTCTATAGGCGGAATGGCAGTCTCTTCTTCCAAAGTAAAGTTGTTTCTGCTTTTTGCCGCTGCCCATATCATTGCAGGAATAAACATCAGCGGATAGGCGATAATCATAGAATACTGAATGCTGTCGCCCTTTCCCAACGCGAGGGTGTAAATAATTTCAACTATGTTGGCGAGAATGACACCAACAAGAATCCAAAGGAGAAGAATGATTACACCTTTTCCGTTTGGCGCATAACCATCGTAGGTCGAAAGAATGTTGAAGTTTGATCTTATTCTGTGAGTTTTCATATTACCAAAGTGGGGATGGATAAATGTTTTTCTTGACCATATCGGCGAGAGTGTCAACTACGCCCTGACGATCTTCCTTAAATGTTACTCCGAACCATTTGTCGGGAGTTGTCAGAACCTTGCAGGTGCCCTGACCATTGTTTATCATCTTGTCGATGGCCCAAGGTATGTAGAATTCTTTCTTGAGTTCTGTGCTGTTCTCCTTAAGGAAAACCTTGAACCATTCAAGACTCTTTGCAAAGTAGTCCGGAGTGAAGCCCCACATATTCATAGACGCAGGGAGTTCTCCGTTGAGTTCCACCTTCTTGCCTTCGGGGTTTTCTCCGTAAATTTTTCCACACTCCTTGCAGAAAGCGATTTCGTGGTGCTCTTCTACGTCGGTAAGGTTGCCTTCCGCGTCAAATGAACATATACCACGGCTTACTCCGCCACTCTCGGAAAGGGTGTTGTCGAGTTTGAACCCCACCATACAGAAATTTCCTTCCGTGCCCTCGATGCTGCGGAGATAGTCTCCCATAATGCGAAAACTCTGCTTTCCGTAGAAGTCGTCTCCGTTAATTACGGCAAAAGGCTCTTTGATTACGTCTGCAGCCATCAGAACGGCGTGTGCAGTGCCCCAAGGTTTGACTCTCTCGGGGTTAATTTCAAACCCCTCGGGGATTTTATCAAGTTCCTGAGTTACGAATGCAATCTTGAGAGGGCTTCCGTCTGCACATTTCACATTGGAGTATTTTTCGAGAGCTACTTTTTTGAAATCCTCAAGAAAATACTCGCGTACGATATAGACTATCTTTCCAAAACCTGCCTCAGCGGCATCGTGAATGGAATAGTCGATGATGGTCTCGCCGCTTGGACCGAGTCCGTCCATTTGCTTAAGTCCGCCATAACGGCTTCCCATTCCCGCAGCGAGAACTAATAATGTGGGTTTCATAATTATAATCCGAGTTTATTGTCGTTGTGCTTGCGAATGTCTTTGAGACGAAGTTGCAAGCTTGTGGTCCCTCGATAGTAATTTTCCACGATGTTGTAGCATATATCTATCGGGTTACC
>JABUTT010000213.1 GCA_021443515.1 Bacteroidales bacterium | reverse complement strand
CACAGATTCTTCGGCTGGAGGGATGTAAAGGTTGCAAAAGGCGCCCCATATTCCGTTGAAGCGGCTGATTGCTTTGCTTCCGACAAGATATTGAAAGGCAGCGTAGAAGTCACAGACAGCGCTTCCCATCCCGAATATATGTGCAGCGACGGGGCTATGAGTTGGGACTTGAAATTAGACAAGAAGACTGCCTTCAATGTAGGCTACGGAGCAAATTCCCTCTTTCGTGCAATCAAGGCATTTGAAATGTATTGGCACGCCGAAGGCATGAAGACCTTATATTCGGGCACAGTCACTCTGGACGGAGTTGATTACACCATAAGTCCTGAAACCTCATACGGTTATGCCGACAAGAATTGGGGACGCAATTTCACATCCCCTTGGGTATGGCTCTCTTCATGCAACCTTCGCAGCAAAATCAGTGGAAAAGTTCTTTCCGAGAGTGTGTTTGACCTCGGCGGAGGACGTCCAAAAATTTATTTCCTGCCACTCAACAGAAAACTTCTCGGAGCAATCTGCTATGAAGGCGAGGCTTACGAATTCAATTTTTCAAAGTTCTGGACAGGTTCAAAAACCGAGTTCAGTTATGAGGAAACGGACGATGAAATCATCTGGCACGTACGTCAGGAAAGTTTCAAGGCCGTAATGGAAACCGAAGTTCACTGCAAAAAGAGCGAAATGCTCCTCGTCAAATACGAGTCTCCTGACGGACAGATGCGTCACAATCGCCTCTGGAACGGCGGCACAGGCACAGGTACTATAAAACTATGGCGAAAAAGACCGGGCAACTGGCTCGAGGTCATAGACGAAATCGAAGCCACCCACATCGGCTGCGAATACGGCGAATACTGTCCTGCAGAGTAAAATAGGCCCGGAACATCCGAGCCTATTTCAAATCGAGTCTATTTTAGAGTGAGTCTATTTCAAACGATATTTCTTGAGGATTTTGGTAACCGCAGGAGTAAAATCCTTGAGGAAGAAGTAGTAACTCAAATCATTTGAGTGAACGCCGTCTGTGGTCTGGAACCCGTCGGCAGTGTTGTTGAACCTGACTTTAGGAAGATAGTAAAAATCCTTGTCGTCCTTGTGATTCTTGATGTAGGCGGCAACCACTTCTGCGGCAGCCTGGTCTTGCTCATTAAAATGCTCATTGTATCTTGTATTCACGAGTCTGAGTTCGCGGAAAGCAGGCGGAAGCACTATGATTGGCACTCCCGGATTTGCCTCGCGAAGCCTTGAAATGAAGGTATCGAACCTTGAGCGAATTTCTTTCACATTAGGATTTGACATTCCATCCACCACGATTGCATCCACATCCTTCACATTCACGAGATAGTCTGCAAGACACTCCTGCATCTTGCTGTTTCCACTGAAGCCGAGGTTAATCATATAAATACCTGTGGCACGGGTGAACTGGGAACTGAAGAGCAGGCCGGGACGAGAAGAGGATGCGCCCTGAACTATGCTTGAGCCCACCATAAGCACCTTGTGGCGGAAAGGATTCGGAAGCGACTCGAGGCTTGCATTTTCCTCAATTCCGATATACAAAGAGGTGCAACTATCGTAAAGAGGAAGATAGAGCAGGAACTCGTTATCCCCTTTCGGCAAGGTCTCGACTATCTTGTGCTCGTGATGGTCGAAAGGCTCCTTTTTCATTGAAGGACGACCCACTCCCGCAAACAGCCACTTGCCGTCACGAAGGATGTATAGGTCGAGGCCCTTCTGACCTATTGCATCGTGGTTGTCGCCTGCATTGCGAGGTGACGTGGTCCAACGGGCATAGATAAAACTTGAAGTGGTCTTAAAATGAAGGAAAAGGCCTGCACACTGCTTTCCCTGCTTATTCATACTTGCATTCGCAAGAGGATATTTATCCACATCCACACGAATGAAGGTCTCCTCTGTTGGCATAGCCTTGCCATAAACATCGAGAGTGGAAGCATCTATCCACTTTTGCGCAGACGCACTCAGGCTTGCGAGCACCAGAGCCGCAATTATGATTATTCTTTTCATAAAAAATGTTTTTTAATTCCAGAACTTGAGGACTTTTGAGAACTTCTCTTCTGAAGCAGGACGGATATAGAGAGACATATCTCCCTTAGGTGAAGGATAGCCTCCAATAGTGTCTGACGAGAACACTACTCTCACGTGGTGGAAACCCTTTTCG
The DNA here is from genome assembly GCA_021443515.1 of Bacteroidales bacterium. GTDB lineage: Bacteria > Bacteroidota > Bacteroidia > Bacteroidales > UBA932 > Cryptobacteroides. Next base: position 1,783 of record JABUTT010000213.1, on the reverse strand, counting down.
AGAATGAGGGCGCCATCGTGATGAGAATTGCGTTTACATTCATTCTCATTGTTGATGAGTTTGATTCCATCGATAGTCACGCTTTCAAGGTTGCTGCTGAAATAATATGTACCGGTCTCTGAAACGCTGAAATAGCCCTCGGCGACGGCCTTGTAGTTCAAGAACTCACGGTCATTCCTTGAGAATGGAACGAGGAAGCGGAGCGCGTCACATTCCTTTACGCTTATGTCATTGACATTTATAACTGTCGTCTTCGCAATTCTCAGACCCGAAGCGAGCGAAAGTGTATCTATTGGTGTTGCAGGAATGACTTCCTCCTTGTTCACATAGATCGTGCGGGATGCGCTCATACGATTATTTGGAGCATAGACGCTTGCTATCTTGATTATGCCTGACTCGGTGAAATGGATAGGACCTGTATAGATTGTGCTTTCGAGAGTAGGCTCGCTGCCATCAAGGGTATAAACCATCTTTATAGGTCGGGTTGAGGTGAACTCCACGTCGATGGATTCGGTGAAAGCCTCTTTCTCACGAGAGCCAAACGGCTGCTCAGGAAGCGGAATATGGTAGTTAATGTGGTGGGCATCGAGACGAAGGGCTGCATCACTGTCAAGACGCTTCACGAAATAGTCATAATCCTTTGCCTCATATTTGCACCACGCGGTTTCAGCGACTGCAAGTGAACGAGGATAGATGTAATACTCTGCGAGGGCCTCAGTATACATATATTCCGACCAGGTGTTGCACTGACAGCCGAGAATAAGGTCCTGATTGCCTGCTTCGGCAACCTCATCAGGAATAGGGTTATATGCGTAGGTATGTGAGAGAGGATTATAGTGAGCAGATGCCACAGGCTCAACCTTGATGTCACCCTGAGGATAGTCGATATACATTCCCTGCTTGCTCGCAGTCATAATGCAGCGGTGTCCGCGGGAAGTGCCTTCAATACCGCCCTGATTTCCACGCCAAGACATAATCACAGCGTCTTTTGCAGGATTGCCTTCGAGAAGTTCATCCCAGCCGATGACGGTCTTGTTGTACTTGCAGAGAATTGCCTGCGCCCTTGTGAGAACATAGGTTTGAAGAAGGTCCTCAGCCGAACTCTTGCCTGTTTTGACAAGACCAAGTTCCTTGATTTTCTTCTGGCAGTCAGGACAGATTTTCCACTTTGTCTTTGGGCATTCGTCGCCACCCACGTGGAAATATTCGCAAGGGAAAAGTTCAGCCATCTCGCTGAGGACAGCCTCAAGGAAGGTGAAAGTGGATTCCTTGCCCGGACAAAGCACTATATCATCGATGCCCCAAACCTCGCGAGGCTTAACCTTGAAATCTTTGCAACTGAGCCAAGGATAGGCGGAAATCGCCACGAGGCAGTGGCCCGGAAGGTCAAATTCCGGAATAATCTCGATGTGACGCTCGGCAGCGTATGCTATAACTTCGCGAACCTCGTCTTGAGTGTAATATGGACCGAATTGTGTAAGTTTCGGATAAGATTTGATTTCAAGCCTCCAACCCTGGTCTTCTGTAAGATGCCAGTGCATTTTGTTGAACTTGTACATTGCCATCACATCGAGTTGCTTCTTCACAAATTCAATGCTCTCAAAGTGGCGGCAAGGGTCAAGGTGCATTCCGCGATAATGGAAGGCAGGCCAGTCCTTGATTTCAACGCACTTTGCCTGAAGTTTCTCGGCCGCTCCGTCACAAGTCTCGACCACAGGAGGGAAAAGCTGGAGAAGGGTCTGCATACCGAAGAAAAGGCCGTTTGAATCAACGCCTGTGATAA
>JABUTT010000010.1 GCA_021443515.1 Bacteroidales bacterium | reverse complement strand
AACAGCCTCGAGACCTTCCTTCAGGGTGAGAGCCGTCCTCTTGGAGATGTAGCCCTCTTCGGCGCCACAGGCTTCCTCGGAATCCACGTGCTCAACCAACTTCTCGAAAACTATCACGGAAAGGTTTATGCAGTGGTACGCCGCTCGGGAGGACTTTCAGCCTCAAAATATCTCAGCAACCTCTACTATTATTATTTCGGCATATCCATCAAGCACTACAAGGAGCGTCTCATTGTAGTCGAAGGCTCGCTCACCGACAAGGAGTGCTTTGAGCATTTGGCTGCAGAGAAGGTGGATATGGTAATAAACTGTGCCGCAAATGTCAAGCATTTCTCCAAAGGCACAGACATAGAGGATGTGAACTACTACGGCTTCCTGAACATAGTGGAATTCTGCAAAAAGACAGGGGCGGGCCTCGTTCAGACCTCCACAATGAGCGTCGGAGGCACGGTCAACGCAGACGAACTGCCTATAAAGACGCTCACCGAACAGGCCCTCTACATCGGGCAGGATTTGAGCGGTTCAAAATATATTTGGAGCAAGTTCCTCGCAGAGCGTGCCGCACTTGAAGCCGCAACCCAAGGTGTCAGAGTGAAGATAATGCGTCTTGGAAACCTTGCACCTCGTGAGGTTGACGGCGAGTTCCAAATTAACGCTAAGTCCAACTCGTTCATGCGTGATTTCCGTGCATTCGCCATTGCAGGAGCCTACCCTTACGAGACCGACACCCACGTCTTCCACTGCGCCCCTATCGACTCAACGGCACAGGCCCTCCTGCTCCTTGCACAGACCCCTGACGGATGCGTCCTCTTCCACGACTACAACAACCACAACATCCTCTTCGGCGACATCATCGAGCAGATGCAGCGCATAGGCAAGAAGATAAAGGGTGTGGAAAAGGAAGAATACAGCCGCATCGTAAACAACCTGATAGATGCTGACCCAAGCCTCTCAAGCGTGTTCGGAAATGAGATTGCCTATAATATGCATTCAAGGTATGAACATCCTATGGAGCCGCTTTGGGACAACAACCTCACTCACGCCATTCTCATCCGTATGGGCTTCCGCTGGCCTGAAACCTACGGCAGCTATATGCGCAAATTCCTTGAAAGTCTCGACAAACTTGGATTCCTCGAGTGATGAAATTTCAACTGAATCGTTATTACATGCACATTGCGGCAGTCGCAACATTGATTATCGTTGCGATTACCGGATATTTTATCTTTGACTCCTATCACAACATCCAGCAGGAAAAGTTGGATATTCTGCTCAGCATAGCCCTCCTTTTTGTGCTGATTCTGCTTTTCACTCTCGTCTATCTGATGAAAAAGAATCGTGAGAAACTGTTCAATTCCTTGCTTGAGCAGCACAAGATTGAGAATGAAATGATGGATGCCAAGCGTATCCAGATGGGCATTTTACCTGACGATCAAGTCCTCGAGGGTCTTTCGGAAAAAATTGAAATTCACGGTTCACTTAAAACCGCGAGGATAGTGGGAGGCGACCTCTACGATTACCTCTACCGTGACGGCAAACTGATATTCTGCATAGGCGACGTCAGCGGAAAAGGCTTGAGCGCTGCAGTGTATATGACGGCTGTCACCGCTGTCTTCCGTCTTATGGCAACCCGCTTCCATTCGCCCTCCAAAATCGTTTCCGTCATAAACGACGCCTTCGTGGGCTATAATTCCGACTGTATGTTCGTGACAATGATTGTGGGCTCGCTCGATTGCGAGAGCGGAGTGCTTACCTATACCAACGCAGGGCATAATCCTCCCGTCATAATCAAAGAAAACGGAGCAGGGTTCGTTCCTCTGCCAAAGGGCACTCCTGTCGGCTTCTTCAAGGATGCCGCCTACACCGAATTGCAGTTGACTCTTGCCCCCGGAGAAAAAATTCTGCTCTACACTGACGGCGTTACCGAAGCTCACAACGAAAAAGGAGAACTTTTCGGAGGCAGACGACTAAAGAATGTCTGCTCGGAACTTTATGGGAAAAGCCTTACGGAAGTCGTGGATTGCGTAAGCTTGGCAGTCGATAACTTCGCAAGCAAGGCAGAGCAGGCAGATGACATCACTATGCTTTGTATTTCCAATAACTTGAAAGACACTCTCAACTAATTGCAAACAAAATACAATAATATGAAAATAGATATTGACAACCTTCAGGACAAAACTCTTGTTACGATTTCGGGAAAAATTGACACTACTCTTGCCACCGAAATGCATCAGATTTTCGAGGAGAAAATTGCAGACGGAAGCAAGGTGGAAATCGATGCGAAAAAACTTGAATATATCACTTCTGCGGCTCTCCGCAGCTTCCTCATCCTCTACAAAAGGTTGCACGCTTCAGGAGGTTCGCTCTCCTTCACAAATGTCCAGCCTACCGTGATGCAGGTTTTCCAACTCACCGGCTTTGATACCTTCATCACCATTGAGTAATGATATATCTTTTTGACGACCTGCAAGCCTTCACTACGCAGGATCTCGAGAGGGGTCTTGGGCTTGTCGGCGCTCAAAGACGGGAAAAGGCTTTTAAATTTGTCTTTGAAAAGGACAGGAAACTCAGCACTGTCGCCTTCCTCCTGCTTATGTTTGGTCTAAGGCGGGAATATGGCATCCCGGAGCCGCAGGAACTTGTTTATTCTGCGCACAACAAGCCTTTACTCAAACTTCATCCGGACATTCACTTCAACATAAGCCATTGTCCGAAAGCAGTCGCCTGCGCCATTTCTTCGCAGAATGTCGGAATAGATGTCGAGGAGATGTCGCAATACAGTCAAGACCTGTCCGTTCAGGTTCACAGCAAGGCTGAAAATGAAATTATACTCTCCCTGCCGCATCCCGAAGATGAATTCTGCCGCCTTTGGACAGTCAAGGAAGCCATATTGAAACTCACCGGCATAGGTATGGTCGATGACACAAGGCCACTTATAGCGCAATATCCGCAGATTCAAAGCCACAGCGAGATATACCCCGACAAGGGCTATGCTTTGAGTTATGCTCTTATGACAAACGGAACACTCCCTTTGAGAATGGTGTCCGTTGATGAGATTCGTTTATTCCTCAAGTAGGTCGGGACGAAGCTCCCTTGTTCTTTGAAGAGAAATTTCATCCTGCCATGCACGGATTTTCTTGGGGTCGCCGCATAGGAGGACATCAGGAACTTTCCAGCCATTGAATTCTGCCGGTCTTGAATATACCGGAGCGCTCAGGAGGCCGTCTTGAAAGCTATCGCTAAGTGCAGATGTTTCGTCACTTAAAGCCCCGGGAAGAAGACGTACCACAGCATCCACAAGGGCGCAGGCAGGAATTTCTCCTCCGCTTAAAACATAGTCTCCCATAGATATCTCCCTCGTGATGAGATGCTCCCTGATACGCTGATCTATGCCTTTATAGTGACCGCAAAGAATTATGAGATTTTCTTTCAGGGTCAGTTCGTTTGCGACATTCTGGGTGAAGACTTCCCCATCCGGAGACATAAATATCACCTCATCATATTCCCTTTCCGCCTTGAGTTCGTTTATCATATTGAACACAGGCTCCACCTGAATCACCATTCCCGCGTCAGGGCCGTAACTGTAATCATCTACCTGAAGACGCGGTCCCTTGCCGTATTTTCGCAAGTCGTGGATATGGACTTCCACAAGACCCTTGGCTCTGGCACGACCTACGATAGAGGCTGCAAGAGGAGACTCAAGAAGGGAGGGCACTACGCTTATGATGTCTATTCTCATTGTAATATTCTTCTTTGATACTGCAAAGATACTAAGAAGCTGTCTAAATTTAATTCCAAAAATTCTTTATGTACCTTTTTGGTCTCTTTGTCTTCTCTGCTCAGTCATATAGGCTATTGCTATACTCCTTCGCAGTCGAATACAAATATACTCAAAAAACTACGATTTAGCGAGCATAATGTCAAATTTATTTGCATTATCGAGCTTGAGTAATTTGTG
>JABUTT010000034.1 GCA_021443515.1 Bacteroidales bacterium | reverse complement strand
TTTCTCCAACAGATCCTTTACCGTAGGGGCTATAACTGGTGTAATATTTATTAGGAATAAACTATGTCTACCCTCATTTTGAGCAATCCTTTGAAGCCTTCTAACTGTAAAACTAAGATTCTGATCATGTTTATCGGACTTTCCACACGGATTTATACCTATAGCAATCATCGGTGTTTCCATTTCCTCGGACTCTGAAAGGCATACACAAAATCGTAAATTATTTTCTTCAAGGATTTCCTTAATTTTCATAATACACTTCCCAATGCTTATTTTCTATCTTCAATGCAAATATATGCAAATAAATTGAATAGAGTGATATTCTTGTTACTACTTCCTAAAAAAACCATCAAATACACCGGCGATGCCGACAGAGAGGGATAGAGAATTTTGTGAGACCCCTTGTATTTTTCATTTTTTTTTTACCTTTGCGATAACAAATTCTTAAACATCCTGCTATATGAAAAAGACTATTAAATTGTTGGCAGTTGCTGCTGTTGGCGTTGCTGCTGTAGTTTCTTGTGCAAAGAAGGGACCTGAAGAAGAGAAAATCGTGAATCAAGCTGTCCTCAACGGTGGGACCTATAAGGTCGTTGAAACCCCCTATTATTATGATTATGATAATGGAGATTATGATATTGAAATAATTTGTGCCAACGATGCGAAAGATACACTTTATGTAGGAGTTCGATTCAATGAAGGGAAACATTTGGGCAATTTCTATGATGTTACAGTAGTTGATCCTCTAATTGATGACCGTTATGAATATTGTTTTTGGTGTGTCCTATATAAATATGGAGAGAACGCCGGTTATTGGCCTATAGAAATTTACGGAGGGGAAGACTACTATATCGAAGAAGGGTTACCTATTCCGACATCCGGCTCATTCAAAGTATCAAAATTGGAAAATGGCAACTATGAGATTTACTTGAGCAATATCAAGCAGGGAAGCAACACCTTTGATTTCACTTATTCAGGTCCTATTATGAAATATCCTGAGCTACAGTGAAGAAAATAATCGTTATTATGCTTATAGTCTGGCTATTTCCCGTTTTGGGATATAGCCAGTATATGTATGGCAGCAATGGTTCATATCTGGGAAAATACGATAATGGGTATATATATGACAGTAATGGTTACTATGCCGGCAGAATTTCGTCCAATTACATATATGACGGCGATGGCTATTATGCGGGGCGCATAAGCGGTAACGATTTTTATAATGCAAACGGAAACTATGTCGGCAGAATATCCGGGGAGTATGTCTATTATGGGAATGGCTATTATGCAGGCCGCATCAGTAACGACTATATCTACAATAGCGATGGCTATTACATCGGCAGAGTTAATAATGTTCCCGATGAAGTCATCGCTATTATTTATTTCTTTGAGTTAATCGAGATATAACAGATGATTGCAAAAAGTAAACAGAAACGCTTTCTTCTCGATGAGGAGGAACTGCCAAGACAATGGTACAATGTACTGGCGGATATGAAGAACAAGCCACTTCCGATGCTTAATCCAGAGACGAAGGCACCTATTACTATTGATGAATTGTCAAAAATCTTTGCCCGTGAATGTTGTGAGCAGGAACTGAATCAGACCGATGCCTGGATTGATATTCCAGAGGAGGTACAGGATAAATATCGTATGTATCGTTGCACTCCCCTTGTGAGAGCATACGAGTTGGAAAAGGCTCTCGGCACTCCGGCTCACATATATTTCAAAAATGAAAGTGCTAATCCTCTCGGCTCTCACAAGATAAATTCCGCAATTCCACAGGCATATTATTGCAAGAAGGAAGGAGTAACCAATGTCACGACCGAAACCGGTGCGGGGCAATGGGGTACTGCCCTAGCCTACGCTGCCAAGGTATATGGAATGGACTGCGCCGTATATCAGGTCAAAATCACTATGCAGCAGAAGCCTTATCGCAGCCTGATTATGCGTACATTCGGGGCCACAGTGGAAGGGTCTCCGTCTATGTCAACCCGTGCGGGCAAGGATATAATTACCAAGGACCCACTCCATCCGGGCTCACTCGGCACCGCTATTTCCGAGGCTGTGGAACTCGCCGTCACCACACCGAACTGCAAATACACGCTTGGTTCCGTTCTTAACCACGTTACCCTCCATCAGACAATCATCGGTCTCGAAGCCGAGAAGCAGATGGCAAAAGCACGAGAATATCCCGACATCATTATCGGCTGCTTCGGAGGCGGTTCAAACTTCGGAGGTATCAGTATGCCTTTCCTGCGTCACAACTTCACAGGCGAGCGAAATACGAGATTCATTGCCGCAGAGCCATCGAGTTGTCCGAAACTCACCAAAGGCCGCTTTGAATATGATTTTGGCGACGAGGCAGGCTACACCCCCCTTATTCCGATGTACACCCTCGGTCACAGCTTCCGTCCCGCCAACATTCACGCCGGTGGTCTGCGTTTTCATGGAGCAGGCGCTATTGTGTCACAGTTGCTGAAAGATGGACTGATAGAAGCTGTCGATATCCCTCAAACGGAGAGTTTTAAGGCAGGTATGCTTTTCGCCCAAAGTGAAGGCATCATCCCCGCCCCAGAAAGTTGTCACGCGATTGCAGCCGCCATTCGAGAAGCTGAAAGGTGCAAAGAAACCGGGGAAGAAAAAGTTATTTTGTTCAATTTATCAGGTCATGGGCTCATCGACATGACATCATACGATCAGTTCATCAACGGCGAACTACGCGACTATTTCTACGAAGGATAGACCGTTACTGGAAATCTTTGTATATCAAATTCCATACGACCTCTGCAAGTTGTTCCATACCCTCAACGCTCGGGTGCTTCGAACCATCCTGACATTTCAAAGTTGCATATTCCCTTACAGGGAGACAGGTCACATTCATGTGCTGGCAAATCTTCTTGCAGGCAGCCATCATTGGCTCAGACATTGAATCACTTGGGTAGTAGTAGAGCATAGCCTGAGGATAGCGTGTCTGAACGAGGCGAAGCATTTTTACCACTGCGGTTGTGAAAGTTGTGTCAACCAATGCCTTTGCAGCCTCGTAGTCTTTTGCAGCATCAGCAGGGCCAAATACCTGATTTAGGTCACTGTCTGTGAGATAATATGTACCTCCTTGCATCGCATACTGTCTGCCGGTATTTGCATCGACAAAGAAGAAAGCAAGGTTCTTTGTGTGGTCATTTCCGCCGCCGTGAACGAAGACTACATCCGGATTTCCAAGACCATCATTTATAAGACGGGAAATGTAGTTGTTAGTAATTGCTGCCGTTGGCGTAACTCCTGCCCTCTGAAGAGCCCAAGGAGTTACGTTTGTTATGGCTGAACCGCTGTATGAGATATTTTTCTCGAAGATTGCACTTGGCATATAGTCGTAAATAATACGCCACCACCACATCTGACTTACCTTTGTAACCGATGTATAATAACTTCCCTGCTTCGGATAATATGTTGCATAGCCACTTGGGATATAACCCTTGAAAGTATCTGCGCTTGCGCCTAAGATGCTTACACGCTTCAAACCTGGGTTATGACCTATCTCTATCGTCTTGTCAAGATACTGGTTTGTGCTCAGGGTTGAGGTGCCGCCACCTATTATCCATTTTTCCCAATACATAGATGATTCGGACTCAGAAGAAAGTTTCACAGCCTCACATTCACTGAAACTCTCAGGTGTCGATGTTGTGAGTGCGCCGATTGAACCACCTACCTGACAAGAAGTGATGGCGGATTTTGCACCTTTACCATAACCGGCGATAGAGCCTTTGTATGCAGGATATGACCCTGTATCTGAATTAGGGCCTGCCATGATGCCGATATTGGTGCAGGATGTGATTTTAGCATTTGCGTTGTTGTCAAGACGTCCCGCAATACCTCCAAGGTAAGGGTTGTATGCCTTGCCAACTGTAACTGCACATACAAGACCTTGGTTTGTACAATTTTCCACACCACTCTGACACACACCGATAACACCACCTGCAACAGCAGAGTCAAGAGCACCACTGTTGTA
>JABUTT010000203.1 GCA_021443515.1 Bacteroidales bacterium | reverse complement strand
GAAATATGTATGAGGGCGCAACTTGTCTATCATCTCGGCCTTGCCTATGGAGAGAGATGGTATCTTGACGACAAGTTGTACAGCAGCAAGAATGAATGTCGCTCCATCCTGTCAAATCTCGAATATGAGTATGAGAGGTCTGCAAACCCTATGGTTGTGCGCTACAAGTCAAGCAAGCCCGACACTCGTCCTGAGGCGTGGGCGATACTCGAAACAGCCACCTTCGGTATGCTCTCCAAAATTTTTCGCTCCCTTCGCGACAGCCTTCCTCAAAAGCAAACCATTGCCCATCATTTTGGTCTTCAAAGCCATAGGGACTTGTCTTCGTGGCTAAATGGACTTTCTTCTCTAAGAAATAAAGTTGCGCATCACGCTCGTCTATGGGGCGACGTCGTGTCCACAAGGAAAATATCTCTTCCATCCTATATGATGAATCCTTGGATTAAGTTCAAGGTTCATTCAGAGCATTCTCTCGGCCAGTCGGGAATCTCCACCTATCTTGAGACTGTGGATAGTGGAGCAGCAAAATCCTTGGCAAAAGAGGATTGGGATTTAACTCCGCAGGAGGAAGCCGAGTTTCTCGCGAATCTTCCTCAAAGCCTCTACATTTATATATGCGCCGCAGTCTATCTTTGCCAGGCGATAGGGGCTCCGGACAGCATCCGCACCAACATCATCCAGCTCACCAGAGTCTATGAAGACCTCCCTCTCCACCTTCAGGGTTTTCATCACGGCTGGCTCTCCGACCCACTCTGGCGCCACGAAGAATAAAACCTCTACTGAGAATTCTCAATAGAGGTTTTTTATTGGTTATGCGTATGCAAGATTAGATGGGTCTGTCCGGGTCAGTGATTATGGAAGAAAGGACAGGATAGCCATCATCGCCTTCAATCCAAGAGTCCGCGCTTGTGCTTTCAACAAGAGGGACACTATTGTATATATCTGCAGCCCAATTAAGTCTGTCGAGAATATCATTGCCAATGTGGCCTGTAACGAGAGTGGTTTCGGTGTCAGTCGCCATTCCGCCGGGATATGTATATTGTCTTTCATAATATACATCCACAATATCATTCTTTCTGATAGCCATGTCCTGCATAAGTCCCCAGACAGGATAGGTCCGACTCGATTTACCGGACAAGGTACTAAGCTTAACATCGGTGTAACATCCGTAGAGAGTGGTTGCCGAATGTATATGACCAACAAGACCGCTGATGCAATCGACTGAACCATTCGTGCAAGTCTGAGCGACTGCGTTAGGCGCAGACATACGGCTTGGACGGCTGTAGCAGTTCACTACATAAACCTTAACCCTGTCGTTTTCTCCTTCAGCTGCCAAACCTCCTGCCTGACCGAGGATACCTCCTGTATAAACAGCCCCTGCGTGGGTAGATACAATCTCACCATTGAGATATGCACTGTTGATAATAGTGGCAATAGGAGGGGTTGTGAGTGCAGAACTGTGAGTGAATATGCCGATGAGACCTCCTACTTGAGAACTTGAGGTATTTATATTGGCATAGCAAACGCTCTTGTTGAGAAGGAATTTGAAGCCATTAGGTACGTATGCGCCGCCGGAGATACCACCTACCGAATATGTTCCGGAGATAGTGCATCCCGAGCCTACGACGCTCTCTTCAATTGTTACGGCTGTTCCTCCAAGCGTACCCGAAATACCGCCCACGTATGATTTGTTTCCGCTAATGGTGGTGTTGGAAATGAGGGCTTCTGTAATTATGCAGGTTCCCGCTTGAGGATAGCCGACGATACCTCCAAGGTAGTTCTGGTTTGTACCTTCAATTGAATGTGACGATTTTAATTCAGAATTATAAATTTGGGCGCCGCTAATTATGGTATACGCTCCCGAATCATATCCAATAATACCTCCTACCTGTGTATTCGCCACGCTCATTGTAAGACGCATAATTTTTGGATCGGAAATAGTCGTTTGGGCATTATTTGCTGCTCCGGAAATGGTTTGACCGATGAGACCTCCGTTTGATTTACCTGAAGAGGTAATGGTGACATCGGTAATTTCGGCATTGTGAATCAAAATGTTTTTTGCATCTGCGTAACCGAGGATACCACCATTGATCTGGCCTTTGAGATTGAGGTCAGTGTCAATCAGTTTAGGATTTGTGAAGGTTGCATTAGTACATGCATTAGTTGCCCTGCCAACAAAACCTGAGCAATTATTGCCGGCTGTAGCATTGATTTCGCAGCCTTCAATGGTACAGTTAGTACAGGTGAGGGCTGGTGCATAATGACAACCTATCAATCCGGCAATATAGTTGCCCGGAGAGGTAATGGTGCTTGTTTTTACTTCGCATTCAGTCAGATCGATGCTGGTGCCTTGGGCACAACCGATTGCGCCACCTACCTGTTGTCCTGCTGCAGTTATGGTCAGGTCTTCAACGCTTGAATCAGCTATTGCACATTGTGTTGATTTTGTATTTGCACGGCCTACAAAACCACCTGTATAGGCTGAGGCATTTGTTGATGTGATAACGCAACCATTCTTTACCTCACATTTTATGATCATAGAGGTTCCTTCCTCTTTATCTGTCATGTGTCCGAGAATACCGCCGATTGCGAAGCCTCCCGAAATATCTGCATTATCCACTACGCAGTTTGAGAATGTCACATCGCCCTTGAAAATATAGGCAGCGATACCTCCGACAGTGCCTGAGCCTGATTCAACCTCTGTAATTGTTGCATCCTTGACGGTGCAATACTCAAAGTATGTGGAGTTTACGGTTGCGACAATGCCTCCGACATAGGAATATCTTGCCTTAACTGTTCCGAAACATTCGCAATTAGACACTTTAAGGACTGAAGAAAGGGATGAACCTATAATGCCACCCGCAAAAGTTGAGTTTATGCATTCAACTTTTGCCGTTGATGCAAGACTGCAATTTTTGATTGTCGCTTCATCATTATCGATGAAACCTACAACACCGCCTACCATTCTATAGTTTGAACTTACATTTGCGTCAATGTCGCAATCTTCGACAGTTCCTTTTTTTAAATAGCCGACAACACCTCCGACAACAGCATAATCGTTGGTATATAATGCTCCATATTTGTTTGTCGGTTGAGGTACTACTCTGGCTGAACTGACAATATTTGAAGTGGCTCCACCGATAATGTCAACATTAGAAATGGTACAGTTCTCGGCATGACCTGCAAGTGTACCGAGTTCAAGGTTAGAACTTGAGACATTGACATTTGAAAATGTGAGATTCTTCACCGTCGCATTGGTCATTGTCGAGAAAAGACCTGCAGGGATGTCTTCTGTGTTATCAATCAGGAGGTTTGAAATAGTCTTGCCGTTACCGTTGAATGTTCCCGTGAAACCAACGACAGGAGTCCATGAAGCGACGCTTGAAAGGTTAATGTCAGCGCCGAGACGATGCTCGCCATCTATGGTGTAGCGCTCGAGAGAATAGCCTCCGTTAACGATTGCGCCGAAATCTACGAGGTCAGCGGCAGTCATAATCTCGCCCTTGTAGAACGCGAGAAGAGGAGCGTTGATTTTACTGTGGTTTGCAGTCAATTCAGAGCCTATGTGCCAAGTGCGGTCGATATGGTGTGTGCCGTTCCAGACCTGGATTGCAAAGCCCTTTGTAGTCGCAGCAAAGTCGTTAATTATGATTGTGAGTTTCGCTTCAGCGTTAGGAAGAGAAAGTGGAGCGGCCGGAGTGACGGTAATAGTCTTGTCTTCTGTGCCTGCTATAGGAGCGTCATTTGAGATAAGCACGAACTTGTCAATTGTGCGGCTCTCAGTTGCATCAAAGGTGAAAGTGATGAATGATGCACTCGGAGTGAAGTTGAGGGTAATGGCTTCCCCTGTAGCGTATGTTGAGGTTACTGTTGCAGAAAGAGGCATCTTTACATCTTCGCCGGGATTGCCGTCCTGCTCTGCCGGTACTACAAAATCGCCATTATAAACCGCTGAAAATCTAAATTCGGCTCCTTCAGCAGGGGCAGGGATACCAGATTCCTTCGGAAC
>JABUTT010000001.1 GCA_021443515.1 Bacteroidales bacterium | reverse complement strand
CTTCGTGACGAATGGGGTTTCAAAGGCCTTGTTATGACTGACTGGTTCGGTGGCAAGGATGCAGTTGCCCAGATGAATGCAGGCAACGATATGCTCCAGCCGGGTACCGACAAGCAGTATGAGGCCATTGTTGAAGGCGTGCGCAGCGGCGCTCTCGATGAGAAGGTTCTCGACCGTAACGTGAAGAGAGTTCTCGAACTCGTGCTTCGTTCACCTCGCTTCAAAGGATATGAATATTCCAACAAGCCTGACCTCAAGGCTCACGCAGAGGTTACACGCCTCAGCGCTTCAGAAGGTATGGTTCTCCTCAAGAATGAGGCTGCGCTCCCTCTCAAAGACGTGAAGAAAGTTGCCCTCTTCGGCTGCACTTCATACGACTTTATCGCAGGTGGTACAGGTTCGGGTAATGTGAACAGGGCTTATACAGTATCTCTCACAGAAGGTCTTGCAAATGCAGGCTATGTGGTGGATGAGAAACTTGCAAAGGATTATGCAAAACATATTGAAGCAGAGAAGAACCGCATCAAACCGGATCCTTCAATTCCTTTCTCACAGTTCCTTCCGCTTCCTCGTCCAAACGAACTCGTGCCATCATTCTTCGACCTTATAAGATATGTGGCTACCAATGACGTGGCTCTCATCACTCTCGGTCGTCTTTCAGGCGAGTTCTTTGATCGTACCCACGCAGACTTCAATCTGACTTCATACGAAAAAGACCTCATTGAGTCTGTTTGCAAGGCATTCCATGCAGCAGGCAAGAAAGTCGTTGTTGTCCTCAACATCGGTGGCGTAATCGAAACTGCTTCATGGAAAGAACTTCCTGATGCAATCCTTTGCGCTTGGCAGGCAGGTCAGGAAGGCGGTAACAGCGTTGCTGACGTTCTCAGTGGCAAGGCATCTCCTTCAGGTAAACTTACAATGACTTTCCCTGTCGCTTTCGAGGATGCAGCTTCTTCTGCAAACTTCCCAATTGACGAGAAGGCCAATATCGACATCAGCAATTCAGGCGAGAGCACAACCAATAACAAGAATGTGGACTATACCAACTACGAAGAGGATATCTATGTCGGCTATCGTTATTTCGACAGCTTCGACAAGGCAGTATCCTATCCTTTCGGTTACGGTCTCAGCTATACTACTTTCGAATACACTTCCGCTTCAGCATCTGTCAAGGACGGTATCGTAACCGTTGCAGTTGATGTTGAAAATACAGGTGCATTTGCAGGTAAGGAGGTTGTCGAGGTTTATGTGAAGGCCCCTAACGCACAGGCAGAGAATAAACCTGAGCATGAACTCAAAGGCTTTGCAAAGACTGCCGAGATTGCTCCTGGTGATGTCTTTGGCGTAAACATTCAGTTTGCTCTTGCAGACCTTGCTTCATTCGATGAAGAGGCTTCTGCCTGGGTTGTTGCCGAAGGTGATTACGAGATTCAGGTTGCCGCTTCTTCTCGCGACATCCGCAAAACTATCGTTATTCCTGTAAAGGCTTCAAAGACTCCTGCAAACAAGGTGCTCACTCTCAAATCTGAACTTAACAAGCTCACAAGATAATGAGAAAGGCCCTTCTTTCATTATTGCTTATTGCGACCGGCACTATTGCCTTTGCGCAACCAAAACTCACCGCAGACAACATCGATGAGGTTATCGCAGCGATGACTCTCGAAGAAAAGGTTCACATGGTGATAGGTTGCGGAATGGCTTTCGGGGAAGATGTCAAGTTCCCGGGAACTGCCGGCCGCACTTACGACATACCTCGCCTCGGCATAAAGTCCGCTTATCTTGCAGACGGCCCTCACAGGCTCGTACTTGCTTCAAAGCGTGATTTCGACAGCAGAACATTCTACACCACAGAGTTTCCGTCTTCAACCACAGTGGCTGCCACATTTGACTATGATGCAGCATACGCGATTGGACAGGCTCTTGGCGAGGAGGTCCGTGACTATGGTCTGGACGTGCTTCTCGCTCCTGGAGTAAACCTCCACCGAAATGCTCTCTGCGGTCGTAACCACGAATACTACAGCGAGGATCCTGTGCTTGCAGGTATGATTGCCGCTGCCTATATCAACGGACTCCAGTCCAAGGGTACGGGTGCGTGCATAAAGCATTTTGCAGTAAACAATCAGGAGACCAACCGCAACAATGGAGACAGTCAGTTGACTCCTCGTCCTTTGCGTGAACTCTACCTCAAGGCATTTGAGATTGCCGTAAAGAAATCCCAGCCTTGGAGCGTGATGACTGCCTACAACAAGGTTAATGGCAAGTTCACTTGCGAGGACAAGGACCTTACTGAGGTTATTCTTCGTGACGAGTGGGGTTTCAAAGGTGTTGTGATGTCCGACTGGAATGCCGGAAAGGATGCTGTTGCCTCAATGAAAGCGGGCAACGATATGCTCCAACCGGGCCAGCCACGTCAGTATCAGGCAATTCTCGAGGCTGTTCAGAACGGCACTCTCGAGGAGTCTGTTCTCGACCGCAACATCCACCGCATACTCGAGTTCGTTGTAAAGTCTCATACTTTCAACGATTATGTCTATCCCGAAAAGACGGACCTTGAAGGTCACGCTGCCCTCGACCGCCGCATAGGTGCTGAAGGCATCGTCCTTCTCGACAACAACGGCGCCCTTCCGTTTGCGGCCGAGGGCAGCGTTGCCGTTTACGGCACGACCTC
Source organism: Bacteroidales bacterium (assembly GCA_021443515.1). Lineage (GTDB taxonomy): Bacteria > Bacteroidota > Bacteroidia > Bacteroidales > UBA932 > Cryptobacteroides. The sequence goes on along the minus strand of JABUTT010000001.1, from coordinate 1,437 downwards.
CTACGATATGGTGCCTGCGGGTATGGGATTTGGCAGCACAGGCGTTGGCTACTACTGCGTTTCGATGGTAGAAGGCCTCCGCAAAGCAGGCTACAAGGTTGACAAGAGCCTGATTGCTAAATACAAGCAGCATCTTGCTGCCGAGCGTCAGAGACTTTATCCTCACGGTCTTCCACCATTCTCATTCACTCCAATCAAGCGTGCGGATGAGTTTGTACCGACTGCTGAAGAGTTTGCTGCTCAAACTGTCGCCAACGACTATGCAATCATTACCCTTGGCAGAACAAGTGGAGAGGCTGCCGATCGTCGTGCAGAGGAGTTCGCCCTCAAAGAGAGCGAGGCTGCCCTCATCAAGGCGGTTTCAGAGGCTTACCACAAGGCAGGAAAGCCTGTAGTGGTGATTCTCAATATATGCAGCCCTATCGAAACTGCTTCTTGGAAAGAGTCCGTGGATGCAATTCTTTGCGCATTCCAGCCGGGCCAGGAGGCAGGTAACAGCATTACAGATGTTCTCACAGGAAAGGTAAATCCTTCCGGCCACCTCCCAATGACATTCCAGGTCGCTTACGGAGATGCCCTTTCCGACAAGAACTTCCCATACGATTACGAATTCCAACTCCCTGACTTCGGTATGGGCAGTGGAATGAACTTCCAGAACAAGAACAAGGTTGAGAAACCGAAAGAGCCGGTTCGCAATGTCGATTATACAGTCTATGAAGAAGGCGTATATGTCGGCTACCGTTATTTCGACACTTTCTCAAAAGCAGTTTCCTATCCTTTCGGACATGGTCTCAGTTACACCGACTTCAAATATGAGGTGCTTTCATCTGCAATCAGCACAGACAAGTGTACTGTCGATGTAAAGGTGACTAACACCGGTTCTGTTCCTGGAAAGGCTTCTGTGCAGGTTTATGTGAAGGCTCCTCGTGGAAGTATGGACAAACCATCAAAAGAGTTGAAGGCGTTTGCAAAAACTGCCTGCATCGCTCCGGGAGAGAGTGTAACAGTCACTCTCGATTGGAATCTGATGGATATGGCCTCTTTCAACGAGAAAAAGTCTTCCTGGGAACTTGCCTCAGGAGTATATAATTGGCTCATTGGTGCCTCTTCATCAGATATCCGCGCCACCGCTTCACAGAAAGTGGCTAAGACAAAGTATGTAGAGGCGCATAAGGCAATGCTTCCTCAGAAGTAGGGAAGCGATATCTCATAAGTTATTTTTGTTGTTGGCGGGGAAGTCGTGAGATTTCCCCGCTTTTTGTTAAGAAGGTGCCTATGGATATTCCAAAAATCCTTTTTGCTTCTTTTTGGCATCTTTGTCTTCTCTGCTCAGTCATATAGGACTGCGGCTATAATCCTTCGCAGTCGAATCCAAATCTGCTCAAAAATAATCTAAAAATTCCATTTTAGAATATCCATAGGCACCTTCTGGCAGAT
>JABUTT010000107.1 GCA_021443515.1 Bacteroidales bacterium | reverse complement strand
ATTTTTGCACAAAGAGCCCAGACCGCTTACGCCAAAACACAGGTTGAATTGGCCCAGTACCAATATCTGCTGCCAAGACTTGCAGGTATGTGGACTCACCTTGAAAGACAGAAGGGAGGTATTGGTATGAGAGGTCCGGGTGAAACCCAGATTGAGACCGACCGCCGTATAATCGGACAGAGAATTTCACATCTCAAGGAGCAACTAAAGAAAATAGACAAGCAAATGGTCTCACAACGTGGAAACAGGGGGAGTTTGGTGAGAATTTCGCTCGTAGGATACACTAATGTAGGAAAGAGTACTCTTATGAATGTCCTCGCAAAAAGTGACGTCTTCGCGGAAAATAAACTCTTTGCCACCCTCGACACCACGGTTAGAAAAGTTGTCATTGAAAATTGTCCTTTTCTTTTGAGTGACACCGTAGGTTTTATAAGAAAACTACCGACACAACTTGTAGAGGCTTTCAAAAGCACTCTTGACGAGGTCAGGGAAGCGGATATTCTTATGCATGTTGTGGATATTAGTCATCCTAATTTTGAAGACCAGATAAGGGTTGTAAACGAAACAATCAGGGATATTGGGGCGGCAGACAAGCCTGTATTCGTGGTTTTCAATAAGATAGACAATTATCAATATGAGCCTTATGACGATTTCAGTCTCACTCCAAAAACCCAATCAAACTACTCTCTTGAAGAGTTGAAAAACAGTTGGATTGCGAAGGAGAACACACCTTGTATCTTTATATCGGCGAAGAAAAAACAGGGGATAGACAAGCTCCGCAATGATTTATATAAAATGGTCGCCGAAATCCACGCAGGAAGATATCCATTCAATAATTTCCTTTGGTAAAATGAAAAAGATATTATCACTATTATCTATTACTGCTGCAATGTTTGTGGCTGTTCCATTACCAGCACAAATTGCAGACCACTTATTGACGGAAAAGAATTCCGAAGTTGTAAAAAACCTCAGTTTTGATACTGAAATTGTGGTTTGTGGTGGTGGACTTGCGGGTGTTTGTGCGGCTGTTGCAGCAGCACGCCATGGCTCAAAAGTGATTCTTATTCAAGACCGACCAATGTTGGGTGGCAACACCTCAAGTGAAATGAGAATGGGAATAGTGGGTGTGAAGGAAGACCAGTGTCAAGAGGCGGGCATACTTGAGGAAATGCAATGCCGTAATTTCTATTTCAACCCACTGCAGAGATACACTCTCTGGGATGATGTGATTTATTCAACCGTTATCGAGGAACCAAATATAAAACTTCTGCTTAATACGGCGGTGGAAGATGTGGTTATGAACGGGAATAATATTGAAGCTGTAAAATGTTGGAATTCAAATAATTATACTCATTACACCATAAGTGGAAAACTATTTCTTGATTGTACGGGAGATGGTATTCTGCGTCTTTCCGGGGCTGAATTCCGCCGTGGAACGGAGAGTAAACACGATTATAATGAGAGTTATCTTTCAAATGAAAAAGCCAACAGCAACACTATGGGGAACTCCATTTTGCTGCAGTTGAGAAAGAGCACGGAACATCATCCATTCGTCGCTCCGGATTGGGCTTATCATTTTACTGATGATGATTTTAATTATGAGACTCCAAAATCTACCATCCCTGGTCAAAAATTCAATTATAAGATAATATGGAGGGCTCATGACAACAACTTTTGGTGGATTGAGTCGTCGGGAGTGAAATTTGACACCATTTGGGATGCAAACGATATTCAGTTTGAACTCAAGAAAATAGCCTACGGAATCTGGGAATACATGAAGAATCATCCAGATGGACGCTGCTATGATTATGACCTCGATTGGATAGGTGCATTACCAGGGAAAAGAGAGTCGACTCGTTATGTTGGACCACATACTCTAACCCAAGATGATATAGTTTCAGGGGGACATTTTGAGGATGTTATTGCGTATGGAGGATGGACTCTCGATGACCATAATCCAAATGGATTTATGAATAAAGGTTTGGCTTCTATTGAATATAAAGTTAATCAGGGTTATGGAATTCCATACGACTGTTGTTATTCTGTTAATATTCCTAATTTGATGTTTGCCGGACGAGATATATCTTGTTCACACATGGCATTTTCGGGTACTCGTGTTATGGCTACTTGCGCCCTTATCGGACAAGCTGTAGGTACTGCCGCAAATATGGTTATTGAAAAGAATACGACTCCTGCAGGCATCAGACAGGATTATATCGCCGAGTTGCAGGACCGTCTTGAGCAAGATGACTGTATGTTGCCTTATCGCTGGAGAAAGGTAAGTGAATTAACAGCTTCTGCTAAAACTTTGGATAAAAACGAGCCTATGCGCAACGGTATTGACCGTGAGTGGAATGGTGAGGATAATGGAGTTTATATTGCTCCAGGAGAAACTAATCTAACTTACACATGGAAGACTCCGGTAACCATATCCGGGGTAAGATTTATATTTGATTCTGATTTCAAGGTAAGAGGTAAGCGTATGCGTAAATTAGAAGCAACCACCGAGAGAGTTCCTATGCCTTCGGAGATGGCGAAGTCTTTTAAAGTTCAGGTTCGTTTACCGGCAACCACAAGAAAACAACATAAACTCAATACTTCAGACCCTTCGGCAGGGGAGTGGCAGACAGTAGCTGAAATCGATAATAACTTCCGTCGTCTCTGCCGTATAAAATTCGATGGTGTCAAGACAGATGCAATACGTATTGTTATAGATGAGACCTGGGGTGCACCAAAGGCTCATATTTTCGCATTTGACGTACTATAAAATATGGAAAATATCAGTTCTAGGAAATACAACAAATAATAAAAAAGGTGGCTTACATAGAGCCACCTTTTCTACTTCTAAATAACTTCTTAGTCAGAGAGTTTTGCACAAAGATATTCGCGGTTAAGACGTGCGATATGTGAAACGGTGATGTGTTTTGGACATTCCATTTCGCAAGCGCGAGTGTTGGTGCAGGATCCGAAACCAAGTTCGTCCATTTTTGCAACCATAGCCTTAGCACGGCGAGCACCCTCAATCTTACCTTGAGGAAGAAGTGCGAGTGAACTTACTCGAGCTGCCACAAAGAGCATTGCAGAACCATTCTTGCAAGTTGCAGCACAAGCACCACAACCGATACACTGAGCGCCATCCATACTTTCCTCAGCCTTTTCACGAGGAATTGGAATATTGTTGGCATCAGGGAGACGTCCGCCTGTTCTCACGCTGATAAATCCACCTGCCTGGAGAATTTTATCGTATGCGCTACGGTCGACAACAAGGTCCTTGATAACAGGGAAACCTGCGCTTCTCCAAGGCTCGATTGTGATGGTTTCTCCATCTTTGAATTTACGCATGTGAAGTTGGCAAGTTGTAACCTCATCATCTGGTCCGTGTGCACGTCCGTTAATATAGAGTGAGCAGGCACCGCAGATACCCTCACGACAATCGTGGTCAAAAGATACAGGACCACTGCTCTTGCAACCTTTCTCAACTGCCACAGGATCCAATCCCTCGTTGATGAGTTGCTCATTGAGTATATCCATCATCTCAAGGAAAGAACTGTCAGGAGAAATGTTCTTTACATTATAGGTCTCAAAATAACCTTTAGCTTTGGCGTTTTTCTGGCGCCATACTTTGAGTGTCAAATCCATAATCCTTAGTCCTTATAGTTACGTGTAGCAATCTTAATATTTTCGTATTTGAGTTCCTCTTTGTGAACCTCAGGCTCTTTGTCTTCACCCTTGTACTCCCAAGCGCCTACATACATATAATTTGCATCATCACGCTTGGTTTCACCATCTTCTGTCTGATATTCAACACGGAAGTGACCACCACAAGATTCATTTCTATGAAGAGCATCGCGAGCCATAAGTTCGCCGATTTCGATAAAGTCGGCAAGACGAATTGCTTTTTCAAGTTCCTGGTTAAACTCGCCGTTATTTCCAGCAACATATACATTTGACCAGAATTCTTTCTTGAGCGCCTGAATCTTTTCAATGGCAATTTTAAGACCTTCTTCACTGCGAGCCATACCAACATACTCCCACATAATATGGCCGAGTTCCTTGTGGATTGAGTCCACAGTTCTCTTACCTTTAATAGAGAAGAGTTTGTTGATTTTCTC